>JAITPZ010000090.1 GCA_031289165.1 Synergistaceae bacterium | reverse complement strand
TGTCGTCGTGCGCAAAAGAACCTGCACGGACTCGGTCGATTTTACAATCTCATGGTCTCCGTTTCCCGGGTGTTTCGCGCCGGGAATTTACGGATTGCCGAGTTTCAACCGACTCTCCCGTTCCCTCCGGCTCGTTGTTTGTTAAACAGAACGCCAAAACGAGTGAAAAAAGGCGGCTCCTTCGGGGCCGCTCTTTTCAGGGGATAATTGTATAATAATGCGACGGTGCAATAATATGTGGAGATGTATCGATAAATTTCGGAACGTGAAAAACGTGGAGCGAACAGCATACAAATGTTGGAAAAAAAGAGATTCGTCCCGTGAGCGCCGCCGTTGCGGGTAAGGAACGGTGGGGCAACCGGGAACTGCTGCGGCTCATATGGCCGCTGATTGTCGATCAGCTTCTGATCGTGCTTTTGGGCATCATCGATACGGTGATGGTCGCCGTTCTGGGGGAGGAGGCCGTCGGAGGCGTATCGCTGGTCGATTCCATAAACATCATCCTGATCAACATCTTTTCGTCCTTCGCCACCGGCGGCACGGTGGTGTGCGGCCAGTACATCGGCCGGAAGGACGGGGCGAGCGCCTCGGACACCGCTCGGCAGCTCGTACGGATGGTCGCGATCTTCTCCGGGGCCCTGGCGGTGGGCACGTTTCTGCTGCATGACGGGCTCCTGAGCCTGATATACGGGCACATCGCGCCCGGAGTCATGACGAACGCGAGGGTCTATTTTCTGTGGTCAGCAGCCAGCTATCCGTTCATCGCCCTCTACGCCGCCGGCGCCGCCCTGTTTCGCAGCATGGGCAACAGCAGGGTGGGCATGTACGTCTCCCTTCTCGTCAACGTGCTCAACGTTGCGGGCAACGCCCTGTTTATTTTCACGTTCGGGTGGGGCGTGGGGGGCACGGCGCTTTCCACGGCGATCAGCAGGGCCGTGGCGGCCGCGCTGGTGCTGTGGCTCCTCTATAAATCGCGGGGAATCATCGGCATTCGAGGGGTCATGCGGGCCCGCATCCGGTCCGCCACCCTGCGTCGAGTCCTGCGCGTCGCCGTCCCGAGCGGCGTGGAGGGGGCCATGTTCCAAGTGGGCAAGCTCTTTCTGGCCCGTCTCGTGTCCACCTTCGGCACGGCGGCCATCGCGGGCAACGCCCTCGGCAACATCATCATGACCATCGGCAACCTTCCCGGCATCGCCATCGCCATGGGGCTGCTGACGGTGGTGGCGCAGTGCGTCGGCGCAGGCGAGTACGAAAACGCCCGGCGCTATACCATGAAGCTGCTCGCTCTCAGCTATCTGACCCTGATCGCGCTGGACGTTCCCATGATTTTGCTGATGCCCCGGTTTTTCGGCCTCTTCGCCCTCTCGGCGGAAAGCGTGGACATCGGCGTCGCCTGCGGCACTATCTTCTGCGCCGCCGCCATCCTGATCTGGACGCCCGCCTACTGCCTGCCCTTCGCCCTTCGCGCGGCCGGCGACGTCAGGTACACCATGATCGTCTCGGCCTCCGCCATGTGGGTGTTCCGGGTGGGCGTCGCCTGGGCGCTGGCCCTGTTTTTCAACGTGGGCGTCCTCTGCGTCTGGATCTCGATGGTGTGCGAGTGGATCGTGCGCGCAACCTTCTACGTCATGCGCTGGCGCGGCGGCAAGTGGCGCGAGCGAAAAGTGATTTGACGCCGGTCGGCCCGTTTCAGACCGGCCGCGCCGCCTCCGCCGATTTGGGGAGGAACACCGCGAACAGGCCCAGCAGGGGCAGGAACGCGCAGATGTGGTAGACGAGGTCGATGCCGTAGAGGTCCGCCGTCCTGCCCAGCACCGCGGCCCCGATTCCCGCCATGCCGAAGGACAGGCCGAAGAACAGTCCCGCGACGGTCCCTACGTGCCCGGGAAGGAGCTCCTGAGCGAACACCACGATGGCGGAAAAGGCGGAGGACAGGACGAACCCGATCACGAAGGTCGTGATGGTGGTCCAGGTGAGGTCCAGGTAAGGCATCGCCAGAGTGAAGGGCGCGGCCCCCAGAATGGAGATCCAGATGACGTACCGACGCCCGATGCGGTCGCCGATGGGCCCGCCCAGCAGGGTTCCCGTCGCCATCGCGAACATGAAGAGGAAGAGGCGCATCTGGGCCGCCTCCACGGAGATGCCGAACCTGCGGGTCAGGTAGAAGATGAAGTAGTTGTTGATGCTGGCGATGTAAAAGTACTTCGAGAAGATCAGGACCAGCAGGATGCCGAAAACGCGAAGGACCGTTCCACGGGGCAGGGGAGAGGCCGTCGCCTCGGAGACGCGGGCTTCCGTCTCGCGCAGCCGGTCCGCCTCCCAGCCGCCGATCCAAAGCAGCAGAGCGATCGCCGTCAGGGGCAGGGCCGCGAACCAGGAGAGGCTGTACTGACCGTGAGGCATGATGAAGGCCGCGGCCAGAAGGGGTCCACAGGCCTGGCCGGCGTTGCCCCCCACCTGAAATACGGACTGGGCGAAGCCGAAGCGTCCGCCCGACGCCATTCGCGCCACCCGCGAGGACTCGGGGTGAAAAATCGACGACCCCGTGCCCAGAATGCAGGATCCCAGGATCAGCCACATATAACTCGGCGCGACGGACAGCGTCAGTATTCCCGCCAGAGTCAGGCACATGCCCGCGGCCAGTGAGCGGGGCTGCGGGTGTTTGTCGGTGTAGCGCCCGATCAGGGGCTGCAGCAGCGACCCCGTTATCTGATAGGTCATGGAGATCATCCCGAGTTCCGTGAAATCCAGAGAAAAACGGGCCATCAGCATGGGGTAAATGGGGATCAGCAGGGCCTGAGTGGCGTCGTTCAAAAAATGCGAGAGGCTGATGACGGCCAGCACCCCGAACTTCGTTACAGCGGAGCTCGCTTTCGCCCCTGTCGTCGTTGTTCCCGCGTCGGTCCGATTCGCGTTCATGAGTATCAGGTCGCCTTCTTTTAGTTTTCGTGCAATTCAACCCATCCGGAGAACTCCGAACGCGCGTACCCCGCCATTTTAACACCGATTTTCTCAGGCAGGAGCTTTTATGGCCTTTTCCGCGGGAAACGGAAAAACCTCACGCCGCTTATGCTATGATTGAAAAAAAGCCGGAGAGCGTACGCTCGCCTGACGGTGGAACAGTTCCGCGAGGTTGGGGTCTCAGGGGACGAGCGGACATGGTCGTCACGTATGGAGACAGGATCCGGGTCATGGAGCTGAAGATTGCCCATACTGAAAGAGGAGGCGACGCCGTGAAGATGAATGTTCGACGTTTCGCGAGGTTGTTTTTGGGTTTGGTGGTGGTGTTCACATCTGCGGGGGCGGCATTCGATCCTTGTCAGCGGGCCTGAAGACTTTCTCGTTCTATTTGGTACGGCGGCATTTATTATCACCCTCGTATTGATGATCCCCATAGCTCTTGGCCCACAGGAAGCAGGACAATCCATGTGGAAAAGTTTCTGTTGGGTCTGGCTGTCGTCTTTTTTCCTGCTCATCGGATTTTTCGTAATACGTGATATGCTCAGCAGCAACGAAGGAGATGTCATCGGAAAGGTCAGCACCATCATCAGTGACCTGCGTACTTTGAAGGGCGGAGTTCTTCTGTATATCTCCGATCCCAGCGAGGACCATTCCGTTATGCCCGCCATGAACACGAACAACCTGGATTTGATTGTCGCGTATGAGGACAATCCCGAAAAATATACCTCAAAGGAATACTCCTTTTATGTTACGCCCGGGATCGGATGGGTCGGCTACGACACCGGGGCCAAAAGCAAAGCTCTGGGAGAAAAATTAGCATGGAGAAATTCATCAATAGGGCTTTACGGCTCGCCGCAACTCGATACCCCGCCCCTTTCCACAGATAAGAGCAACCTTTACACGTCAGAAGATCGAGTCGTCTGGATGCCGGTGACGCTGCCGCCCGTGCCGCAGGACAACGCGCAGGAAGAAAAGGCGACGCCGTGAGGACGAGCGTCCGACGTTTTCATGCTTTCTTTTCTACGAGGGCGGGAGGTTTACTCTAAAGACTCCTGTCGCTTACATAGGCAAGCCAATCAAATGCTCATATTCAGAGCGAGGAACAGGCGTATTCGTTTCGATACATACCCTGATACGGTCTGGAGCCCCGTGGACATAACTTATCGGGTAATCATCCCCAAATTTTTCCTTATATTCCTTCATGAGCGTTTTTATTTCTGGAGTCATAAGAGAAAACATCTTTCACACTCCTGTTTTTAGCGATAAAACTGAGACGTTAATAAACCATATCAGGGTACAAATCTTCGTGATAAAGCGTTGGCTCGGATCGATCCCAAGACACATTCTCTTCACCAAAAACATATTCTATTAATGGTTTAATGCACCACGGATTTTTAAGATTTCCAGGAGGAGCAGCCTTATAACTATTACACGTAATCCGATTACCTCTCAACCTTTCGTTTTCGCTGAGAATAATTTTTAC
>JAITPZ010000063.1 GCA_031289165.1 Synergistaceae bacterium | reverse complement strand
CGATCTGTTGTCCTGCGGCCGCGGAGAGCGAGGCGATTTTTCCTCGCACAAACTGGGCCACTCGCTCAGCTTCCTCTTCGACGTGCCGCACGGGGCGTCCCTCTCCATAATGATGTCCGCCTGGGCGCGTTATCTTTACAGGGATAACCCGCGGCCCTTCGCGCGATTTGCCACGGCCGTGTTCGGCATCGACGGCGACGACGGGGAAGATCTGGCGATCGAGGGCATCGAGCGCCTGGAGGCATTCTTCCGTTCGATCGGCGCCCCGACCACGCTGCGCGAGGTGGGTGTTCCCGAGGAGGGCGTCATGCGTCTTGCCGAAAACGCGGCGCAGTTTGCGCCCTTCGGGGTTTTGAGGGCGCTCTCCGCGGAAGATATTTCGGAGATCTGTAAACTGGCCTGGTGATTCGGACCGGGAGGGACAAACAGCCGTTTTGTCGATTTTTGATATATAATACGTTGCAGCAGGTATCGGTGTAAGGTCTTTTTCCCTGCGATATGCGTGATCGTGATAATGTCCTGAGCCAACGCTCGAATCCAGGAGGGAGAATGTTCCTTTCGGGGATGATGGTCCTTGCGGCCGTCTGAACCAAGATAGGACGACCCTCAATTTAATGGGAACGGGTCAGGACTTTCAGGACACGGTATCTGCGGGGCCTTTTTTGGAAGTTCGGAAAAAACGCAGGGGAGACCGTAAATGTTGGTCTCCCCTGCGTTTTTTTGTTTCGGTTTTGTGCGGATCAGAAAAACAGAAACCGAATGACCAGCAGAATGACGATCATCGCGATGAAGAAAGTTCCGAAGAAAATCAGATTGTCCATGTTGATGGAGAGGGTTCGTTTTTTGTCGTGATTCACGCGTATCGTTCGGAGGCGCAGGTCTTTCGTCAGGGTAATCAGCCCCCGGATTTCCTCGTTGATGCTCAAAAAGACGTAAATCTTATCGTCGGATTTCTGCTCCACGGATTCCACCGGGAATACGGCCTCCTGATTCGTCGATGCGAGATACTGCTCGATCAGCCCGCTCGCCCCCACGCCGCCCTGAATTTTAACCTCCACCATGTCGCCCGGCTGCAGCTCGGAAACGGGGCAGCCCCGCACCGGGTCGATGATGGGCAGGCAATTGATCAGAGTTCCCTCGAAGGATTTTTTTTCCTCCTCGTTTGCGGGCTGGGATTCGGAAGCGGGCGTCTCGTCACCGGGCTGCAGTACGCCGGCATCCACCAGGTTCTGGCGGGACAGGCGCTCGAGGACGAGTTGAAACTCCAGAAAATAATGTGTCGCCCGCTCGAAGTTCTTGCGAATATCTTCCTCCACGGCGATCAGACGCGACGGGTTCTCCGGATGCTGCAGGAGATCGATGCGGGAGGAAACGGAGAAAACCTCAGGCAACAGGGTATTGAGTTTGTCTCCCAGAGATTTTTCGTAGGGACCTATTTCGGGTATGGCCTTATTGAACTCCCGCCATCCCATGTTTACGTCGATGGCGGAATCCGACGAGGAGTACGTCACCCAGAAAACGTTCTCCAGAAGCTCCCCGGTCGATGCGTCGATCAGCAGACAGAATGCTCCGCGCGTATCGCCGCGCTTTGGGGAGTGGAAGTGCCCCTTGAGAGCGCCGTAAGCCGCAGGAGCCTCTTTATCGGGAGATACCTGTCCGACTTCCGGGCCCTTCTCCACGCTTGTCGTCGGCTGATCTCGCGTATCTGTCCGCTGCGTCTCCGGCATAAAGTCCATCTCCTTTGCTGCGCCTCGCCCTGACGGGCTATTTCACGCTGAAGCTTTTAGCGCTCCAGGATTTTCCACGCTTTATCTCGCCGGATATCAGCTCAAGATAACGGCCAAAACACTTTGGACAACGCTTAGTAGATTCATCAGCGCTGAATTCCACCTCGGCCCTGCACTCCAGGCAACGAAACTTCGCCACATTGACTCGCCTCCCTCCGTATGGGATATTCCATGCAGATTCTGTCTGTACATCGCTACCATAATAATAAAAGACCTGTCGCGGGTCAACGGGAAAAGGTCGAAAAGGGGACGAACGGGCTCCGCCCCCCGAGCTTCGATCCGTCCTTTCTCCTTTCTCAAAGGGAGCAGATGCGAAGTTCTTCGGGAAAATCGCTCGCCATCGACGCGATGGTGCGCCCGGTCAGGGGGTGAACCCGGTCGGGAATAATCCGGGCCAGCGGGACGAGAACGAATCCCCTTCGGTGCATCTCGGGATGGGGAACGCACAGGTCGGCTTCGCGGTGAATCAGGGAGTCTATCAGCAGAATGTCGAGATCGATGAGTCGCTCGCCCCAGCGCCGCGTCATCGTCCGGCCAAGTCGCGCTTCGATGTCCTTCAGCGACTCCAGCAGCTCGCGCGGCGACAGGGCGCACTCCAGCAGCGCGCAGGCGTTCAGGAAACAGGGCTGATCCGTAATGCCCCAGGGGGCCGTTTCGAATACGTCGCTCGCGCGCATAACGCGGAGTCCGGACCTTTCCATGGATCGGACCGCGTTTTTCAGGTTCAGGAGCCGATTCCCCAGGTTGCTTCCAAGTCCCAGAGCTACGAGCGCCACAGCGGCGCCTCCCGCACGGCGCGGGCCATGGCGAGTGCGCGTCCGTTTTCCCTCACGTCGTGCACGCGAATCATCTGGACGCGCCCCTCCAGCAGCGCCGAGACGGCTAGCGTCCCCGTCAGGCGATCGTCCACGTTTTTCTCGTCCACGCCCGTACTGATCCCCGTAAATTTTTTGCGCGAATGTCCGATCAGAACGGGGCGACCGAACACGCTCAGGCTTTCCGCCTCCTTCAGAATCAGCAAATTGTCCTCCCTCCGCTTTCCGAATCCCAGGCCGGGATCGACGATGATCCGTTCACGGGGGAGCCCGGCTCGCTCCGCCGCCTCCATCTTTTCCCGAAACCAGAGGTCGAGATCTCCCTGGAGGTCGTCGTAAGGGGGGGCGTGCTGCATGTCAGCGGGCGTTCCCCTGATATGCGACAGGACGCAGGGCAGCTCCGTCTCCCTTACACAGGTCAGCATGTCGGGATCCAGGCCGAAACCTCCAACGTCGTTGATGATGTCCGCGCCGACCCGCGCGGCCTCGGCCGCGACCCTTCCCTTGTAGGTATCGACGGACAGCACGGAGTCGGGGAAGGCCGCTCTCAGAATTTTCAGGGCCGGAATCAGGCGGTCGAGTTCCTCCCGCTCGTCGAGCGGCGTCGCTCCGGGACGCGTCGACTCCGCGCCGACGTCCAGAACGTCCGCTCCGTCCTTCAGCATCATTTCGGCGCGTCGCAGCAGATCGTCCACGTTCTCGACGCGGCTGGCGGGATAGAAGGAATCCCCCGTCAGGTTGAGGATCCCCATGATCTTCGTTCGCGAGTCCAGCCGCAGCTCGCGTCCGCGGGGCAGGGAAAGGGTCCAGGCGGAGACGGCGGCGTTCTTCAGGGCATCAGTCAGCGCCTCGCGCAGTTCTCTGAGCCCCCAGCAGTCCATGGCCCCCAGCTTTTGGACGAGGGCCCGCAGCTGTCCGTCCGTTCCGATCAGAAGGACGTCGCTCTGCCCGGCGCGCCCGTCGATAACGTGCCTGCCCACCACGGCGTCCCCCCCGCGCGCCAGCAGCTCCTGCTTCAGAAAGGCGGCGGCCCGAAAATCTACCTTCTTTATATAGAAGAGACTTGTACAGCGTTTGGGCTGAAAGTACGCGTTCGAACGCGGGTCGGCCCCGACGCGCGCGCAGGCGGCCTCGAGTTCGCCTGCGGTTCGGATATTCAACGGATAAACGGATACGGACATGTCGGCCTCCCGAAATATTTTACTTTTACAATGGACATTTCCATGAATGAATTATACTCCCCGGCCTCTCCTGTCTTCTCGTTCCGGGGCAATGGGCAAACTTTGAGAAGGGCATACGTAATAACCCTGAATTTCCTTCCTGCCCTCCAATGGCCCTCTGACCTATTGACATTCGAGAGAGTGATTGCTAATCTACCCATAGATTATCGTTATTGGCACTCGACAACAGAGAGTGCCAATACATAATCCGGAGGTTAAAATTCATGCTGACGGAGAGACAACTGGGAATCGTTCTGGCGGTCGTTTATGAGTACATCAGGACGGGAGAACCGGCCGGGTCGCGTACCATTACGAAGAAGTACATCAGGGGACTGAGCCCGGCGACGATTCGCAACGAAATGGTGGATCTGGAGGAGATGGGGTATTTTTATCAGCCTCACACCTCGTCGGGCCGGCTTCCAACGGCAAAGGCCTACCGCGTTTACGTGGATTCCGTGACCTCGCGCGAGCGGTTGCGTCCGCGTGAGATGAAGGAATGGCAGACGGAAATCGAGAGCCGCCGCAGTGGGATTGAGGATCTTTTAAGCTACGTCACGCACATGCTCGCCAG
>JAITPZ010000031.1 GCA_031289165.1 Synergistaceae bacterium | reverse complement strand
CATCGCCTACACGGACCCCTATCAGGGCAGGGTGATCGCGGACTACCTGGTCGGGAAGTGCGGGGCCAAAAAGCTGGCGATCCTGGGCGACATCGGAAGCGCCTACTCCGAGGGACTGACGGAGTTCACCCGGAAGCGCGCCGGGGAGCTTGGCGTGGAGTCCAAATTCTGGGCCTTCCGCGAGGGTGATGTGGACTTTCGCGCGCAGATCACGGAGGCGAGGAACTGGGGGGCCGACGCCGTCGCCATGACCATGCTGTACAAGGAGATGGGCCTCGTCATCAAGCAGGCGGTCGAGGCCGGATGGAAGCCGCAGTTCATGGGCGGGGACGGCGTGAGCCCCAACATCTTCGAGATCGCGGGCGATGAGGGCATGGAGGGAAGCTTCTGGATCCAGGCCATGAGCTACTCCGATCCCAAAGTAGTGGCGCTCAACGAGGTTTATGAAAAGGAGTTCGGGGAGAAGGTGGTGGAGCCCACGAACCTGGTGGCCGCGTACGACGTCATGATGTTCATCGGGAACGCCGTCGCCGTCGCGGGTAAGGCGGAGGGCCCGGCGATCGCCGCGGCTATGGAGGAGACGAAGGACCTTCAGGTGACGCACTTCAAATGGACGGTCGATAAGGCGACCCACAACCCCCTGAACAAGCCGGCCGCCGTCCATCGCGGCACGAAGGGAAAACTCGAGTTTGTGGAGTACTGGGCGCCCCAGGATAAGGAAAATCAGTAGCAAAAAAGAGTTTTTATAAGTGTTCAAAAGGCGGCTCTCTTCGGGGAGCCGCCTTCGTGTCGGTGCGCCCGGCGGGAATTTTCGCCGGTTCTATCGTCCGACCAGCTCTGCGATGGCGGGGTAGTCCGTCTTGCCGGAGCCCAGGAGGGGCAGTTTGGGGGCGAAGAGGATCCTTTTGGGAATGGAGACCTCCGTGTACCCCTGGCCTTTCATGTGCGCGACGAGCGTCTCCCGGTCGGCGTGCTCCTTTTCCGTGACGAGCGTGAGCTGCTCGCCCTTTCGCTCGTCCTGCACGGCCACGACGGCGTGACGAACGCCCGGCCACAGGCGCTCGACCTCTTCCTCCAGCGCCGTCAGGGATATCATCTCCCCTCCCACCTTGGCAAAGCGTTTGGCGCGGCCCCTGATGGTCATAAAGCCGTACTCGTCCACGTCGATGATGTCGCCCGTGTCGTACCAGCCCTCCTCGGGTGGCTGAACGACCCCGGGGCTGTCGGCTTTGAGATAGCCCAGCATCACGTTCGCGCCTCTGAGGAAGAAGCGGCCGGTCCTTATTTTTCCGGCGTTGTCGATGCCGGCTTCACTGATGCCGGGGACGGGGTCCAGGCGGTACGTGACGCCGGGCATCATGCGGCCCACCGTGCCGACCCGGAACTGCAGGGCCGTGTTGGCCGAGACGATGGAGGTCTCGGTGGTGCCGTAGCCCTCGATCACGCGAATGCCGAACTTCTCGCCCCAGAGCCGACGGGTGCGGTCGCGGAGCTTTTCCGCTCCGGCGAAGGCGTAACGGACCCGGTAGAAGTCGTAAGGATGCGCGCTGCGGGCATAGCCGTAAAGGAACGTGTCGGTCCCGAACACCACCGTCGCGTCGACGTCATAGGCGATCAGTGGGATCATGCGGTAGTGCAGGGGCGTGGGGTAGTAAAATGTTTTAATCCCCGTCAGCAGCGGCATCAGGGTGCCGACCACGTATCCGAATACGTGGAACATGGGCATGGCGTTCATCACCACGTCGCCGGGGTGAAAGTCGATGGAGGAGATCAGCTGGTCCCGGTTGGCGATGATGTTGGCGTGGCTGAGGGCGACCCCCTTGGGAGCGCCCTCGGAGCCGGAGGTGAAAAGCACCAGGGCCGGAGAATCCGGATCCCCCTCCGCATCGGTCGGGCGCAGAAAGCGCGCCCTGAACCAGGCGGCGATTTTCCTGAAAATGGAGACCCGGGCGAGGTCCTCCAGCCAGACGA
The DNA here is from genome assembly GCA_031289165.1 of Synergistaceae bacterium. Taxonomy (GTDB): domain Bacteria; phylum Synergistota; class Synergistia; order Synergistales; family Aminobacteriaceae; genus JAISSA01. The sequence continues at coordinate 5,328 of JAITPZ010000031.1, read as the reverse complement.
TTTTCAACCCCTGCCCGACGTCGGAAGACGTGTTCCCCGATACCCCTCCGGCCTGCAGGGCCTCGATCAGCGGGCCGAACTTTCCGGCCTCGACGAAGCGGCGCGAGGTGACGACGGTTTGGACGCGGGCTGCGGCGCAGCAGGCGAGGACGTTCTTCGGGCCGGCCGTGTAGTTCAGCATGGCGGGGACGCGTCCGCGACGCGAGAGCCCGAGGGTGAGGGCCACCGTCGCGACACTGCCCGGCAGGAGGACACCCACGCGCTCGCCCTTTTGAGTCGTGCGCTCGAACAGGCCCCCCAGCACAAGAGAAGCGGTGATCATTCCATTGTAGTCAACGTTCCTGCGGGAGGCGTCCACGGCGACGACGCGCTTACGGCCGTACAGCCGGCGAGCGTCCAGAAGCGCCTGGAAAAGGGTTTTTCTGTGGTCCATCGCCTGGAAGGCGGACTCGCGCATCAGGTCGCTGAGGAAAATCTGCACCAGCTCGCGCCGTTTGCGCCCGCGAACGTCCTTCGGGATCTCGACGGAGCGGGGCGGCAGAAAGGTCAGAGTGACCTTCGGAAACCAGCGCAGGGGGAATTTTCCGGCCAGGTAGGAGGCCCTCGAAAACTGCGGCCCGTCGATGCGGAGAGGCAGCAGGGTCGCTCCCGTCCTGTCCGCCAGCATGGCCGCGCCGTCGTAAATTTTCATCAGGCCGCCCGTGGTGCTGATGCGTCCCTCGGGAAAGACGACGCAGTGCCCGTCGTTCTTCAGCTCCGCGATCAGCCCCTTCATCGCGAAGGGGTTCGTCGGGTCCACGGGCCAGGTCCGCATCAGGGCCAGAAACGGCCGCACCCACCACCACAGGCGCGCGACGAAGAGGTTGACGGCGAACAGGGGCGGCTCGGGAAGAAAGAGGGCCACCAGTGCGGGATCCAGCAGAGAAACGTGGTTGGGCAGGATGAGGACGCGCGCCCCCGCCGCGCGATAGTGCTCGATGCCCCGAACCTCCACCCGAAAAAGAAGCCGGAGAAGGAACCTGGCGAACCTGTGAAGCCACCTCGCGAACCTGCCGGTCGTGTATTTCTCGACGCGAAGTTTTCTCGCGGAACCCTGTGCCATTTATAACGCCCCTCTCCGTCTCCAAAAAATATCAGATCGTTCGCGTTTTCCGAGTTTTATGCCCCGTCATCTTCTTTCAGTAAAAAATCTGCTGCGTGCATGTGACGAATGCCCTCGATATTGCCGTTCCACAGGTCGTCCATCGAGAGCACGTACTTCGGATAATTGTCCCGGACCGCCGCCAGCGGAGCAAATTCACGATTTATCGTGGTCGAGTCGCCCAACAGGTAAGTTACCTGAACGTAGATTTTTTCGCCCCTGCGTTCCGCGATAAAGTCGATTTCCTTATCGTCCAGCTTGCCGATGTACACGTCGTAACCCCTGCGTTCCAGTTCGTGCATCACGATGTTTTCAAGGATGCCCGATATCATCCTTTCCTTGTATCCCATCGCGGCATAGATCAGCGATTGGTCAGCGACGTAAAACTTTTCCATTGTCTTCAGGATCTCCCGGCCTTTGATGTCGTAGCGTCGGGTTCTGGTAATGATGAACGCGCTTTCGAGCGCGTTGAGATAGTTGTAAACGGTATCCGCGTCCAATTTACGATGTTGGCTCCTGAAGTAGTCGGCCACGTTTTTTCCCGAAAACGTATTTCCGAGGTTGTCGAAAACGTATTTTATCAACCTGTCCAGAAGATCGATGTTTCTGATTCCGTGACGCTGCACCGTGTCCCTCAGAAGCGCAGACGCGTGGATATCCTTCACGATCCTGTAAGCCGCCTCGTACTCGTAGTCAGACGTATTGATGGCCGGGAATCCACCCGTGCGGATGAATTTTTTGAAGTCCCCCCTTGTATCTCCGCTCGCCTTTCCCGTCAGCGTCTCACGAAACAGGAGATATTCCCTGAAAGAGAGGGTCTTTACGTTGATCTCCACGTACCTGCCGGCTATGTACGTGGCAAGCTCCGAAGAGAGCAGCCTCGAGTTGGAACCCGTGATGTAGATGTCCACGTTCGGGAGGCTGACCAGAGAATTGATCGCGCGTTCCCACTCGTCCACCTCCTGTATTTCGTCGAAAAGCAGATAATACATCGCCTCGTTCCGCATGAGGTTTGTGACGCAGGCGTGCAGTTTCTTCGCGTTGTCCACATCGGCGAAATCCATGTTCTCAAAATTGATATGGACGATATTTTCCGAATGAACGCCTAGGGACAAAATTTTGTTCCGAAGCAGCGTCAGAATCGACGATTTGCCGCAACGCCTTATGCCGGTCAGCACCTTTATGAATGGCTTGCCAATGTACGGCTGGATTTGCTTCATATACAGCTCGCGTTCGATCATAGTTTCATCACCCGCTTGGATTATAACCCTATAAAATTTAAAAATATAAAAATTTTTTGGTTATAACCCTAAAAACTTTTCAGGCGTCGCCTCACAGCGCCCCTCTCTGTCTCAGTTGGCTGCGGACGCCCACGCGGATGACGGCGGCCGCGGCGATCGTTAAAACGGCCATGACCAGGAAAATGTGGGGGATGGAAAATCCCAGGGTCAGCAGGATGCTGGTTCCGACGGCGGAAAGGACCATGAAGAGCGAGTCCGTGATGTTCGTGCAGGCGATGACCCCGGCCATGCGCGCCTCGTCGGTGCGGCTCTGGATGATGGCGTAAAGGGGCACGATGTAGAGCCCGCCGAAGAAGGAAATGGCGAAAAGGCAGGCCAGAACCGCCAGATTTTCCCCGGAGGCGAGAAAGGCGAAAAGTCCCATTTCGGGGGTACCCGGGGACAGGGAGGGACGCCGGCTCACGAAGTAGAGCAGCACGCTGGCGACGGACATGCCGAGGGCGGCCCAGGGAACGTAGCGGCCGGAGATCTCTCCCTTCAAAAGGCCGTTGCAGGCCAGTGAGCCCAGGCCGATGCCCACGGAGAACACGGCGAGAAACAACGTCGCGACCTGCTCGTCGGCCCCGATGACGAGCCTGGCGTAGGTGGGAAACTGGGAAAGAAAGGTCGCGCCCACCAGCCAGAACCAGGAAATGGCCAGAATGGAAAGGAAAACGTCCCGGCAGGGCACGACGTCGGCCACGATCCTGACGGTGTCCCTGACGATGTTGGGCGACAGCTTCAGGTCGGGGACGACGGGCTCCGTTTTGGGAATGTAACGGCTGGCCCACCACCCCACCGCCGCGATGCCCACCACCAGGAAACCGGCCAGGAAAACGCCCCCGCCGCCCAGGATGGAGAGTCCGCCGAAGATAGTCCCCGTCAGGATGGACAGGAACGTTCCCATCTGAATCAGACCGTTTCCGGCGATCAGCTCCTCCTCGTTCAGGTGCTGAGGCAGTATGCTGTACTTGAGCGGCCCGAAGAAGGTGGACTGTGCCCCCATCAGGAACAGGACGATCATCAGCAGGTGGACGTTCTCCAGGTAGAACCCCAGTGCGGCGCCGGTCATTACGGCGATCTCCGCGATCTTTACGAGCTGCACCAGAAACGAGCGCTCGTACTTATCGGCCAGCTGCCCTGCCGTGGCGGAAAAAAGGAAAAAGGGCAGAATGAAAACGCCTCCGGCCACGTTGACCAGAATGCGGGCGTCGTACCCGGCCTTCCCGGCCAGCCGATAGGTGATCAGCATCACCATGGCGCTCTTGAAAAAGTTGTCGTTGAACGCCCCCAGAAACTGCGTCAGAAAGAGCGGCAGAAAGCGCTGCGATCGAAGAAGCGAAAATTGGTTTTGCGTCGACACGGTGTTCATCTCCTGTCTGCATAAAACTGTAAACTGTCCAAAGTTTTGAAACTTTCTCCGCAATGATAGCAAACGGATGTGGCATCCCATTCCTCAATCTCTGTGCGGATACCGGGAGACAGGGCTTTTGGGGGATCGCGGAGCCCTTCGCCCGGGCTTCTTCGCTGAATTTGGCCTCATCTGTTTTGCCGTATTGCCCGACATCGTCGCTGCCGCAATGAGGGCACTTCGACCTTTGAATCTGCTGCACAAATTTTCGATTGTCCATGACCTCATTCACTCCTTCCCAATAGAACCCACAGCTCTGATCACGCCTCCGTCCTGACGTAATCCAGGACGGTTGTGAGCGCGTCGATCAGGATTTCTTTGTTCAGGCGCAGAAAAACGTCCCGCCCGCTTTTGCGCCGCGTCAGGATCCCCGCCTTCTCCAGCACCGCGATGTGGTGCGCGATGTTGGTTCGGCTGAAGGGAAACAGGTCCGCGATCGTCTTGATGCTCAGCTCCTCCCCGGGCTCGAACAAAAGCAAAATACGCTGACGCGTCGCGTCCCCCAGTGCGTGAAGCACCTCCGCCGTGTTCAACCAGTGCTTTGGGAGTTCATCGACATATAGTTTTTTCATAACTAAAATTATAGTTTTATAGTTATATTTGTCAAGCCCAGAAATTTGACCAAAAATATGGGGGAATCCGGAGGCGTTGCGAGCGCGACTATCTAATTGCATGTATAAGAAGCTCTGCGGCAATTATTTATAAAATAACGTATTTATCAGGTGCACAAAACAGGGCACAAAACGTCATTTTTTGTCCCCGGAGAGCTCGTATCTCCCCTCACAGAGTCACCCGCTAATCGCGGCCTCGTCTGATTCCGAATCGTCGGCAGGCTTCGGCAATGGCTGCGATGCCTCTATCGTAAGCCTCTCAAATCCGTACTGTCCCTGTTACTCTTGCCGATATTACACTTCTTGCAGGGAATTTGTAAATTTTCAGGATCATCTGTGCCACCGCGTGACCGAGGCATTATGTGATCGACCTCCAGCGAAACCCCATCTTTGGGAGTGCGCCCGCAGGAGCAGCATGTCCAGTTGTCACGGGCCAGGACATTCCACCACAGCCCTGCTCTGTTCCTGTCATCGCCGTTTTTTGGCTTTAGCTATCCCTCGTATTTCGTGCCGATTACCTTTTTGGTCACGCTTTCAGGCGCGTGCTGCCTTTAGGTTTTCAAGATTCTTGTTTCAGATTTAAGAATGTGGCTTAATGACTTAGTGGCTTCTTTAATCTGTGAATGATATAATTCTCGAAAAAGGGGAGGGGTATTATGGGAGCTCCGAAAAAATATGGGGATCGTCTGACATTTACCTATCGAGCCGAAAGAGATTTGTGGGAGAAGTTCATTTTGATTATGACGCTCAAGAAAGATACTCCGACTGATTTCATTACGAGGGCAGTAAAGAAAGAAGTGGAAGAATGCGGGAGCCTTTTGGAACGGACTGTTTTAGATGCGATGACTGCGGCGAAAGAATAGGGGAGGATACGCCATGACGACG
>JAITPZ010000020.1 GCA_031289165.1 Synergistaceae bacterium | reverse complement strand
CGACCATTGCGGAAAAGCCCACGGCGATCATGATGGACGACGTGGAGACGATGGTGGGCCACTCGAAAATCTCCGTGATGACGCGCGATACCCCCACCCCACCGAGGATGCCGATGCTGCCCCCGATGATCGAGAGGGCGACGGCCTCGGCGAGAAACTGCAGGCGCACGTCGACGGGGCGCGCGCCGACCGCCATGCGTATGCCGATCTCCCGCGTCCGCTCGCTGACCGAGACCAGCATGATGTTCATGATTCCAATTCCCCCGACGAGCAGCGAAATGGACGCCACCGAACCGAGAAGCAGCGCCATAACGCGCGTCGAGGCGGCGACGTTTTCCAGTATCTGCGTCATGTCCCGGATCACGAAATCGTCCTCCGTCCCCTCGGGCAACCGATGGCGCTGACGCAGAATGGCGCGCGCCTCGTCCTGCATGGCGGCGAGCGATTTTCTGTCCGACGCCTGAACGGTGATGCGCCGCACCGACCCGGGGATCGCGCTTCTGAAAAGACGCCGCTGCGCCGTCGTGATCGGAACGATGACGAGATCATCCTGGTCCCCGCCCCAGGGATTGGGGCCCTTGGCCTCCAGAACGCCCACCACGCGGAACGGAACCTTTCGAATGCGGACGATCTTCCCCACGGGGTCCTCCTCGCCGAAGAGGTTCTTCGCCACGGTGCCGCCCAGAAGGCACACCTTGGAGGCCCCGCGCACGTCGGCGTCCGCGAGGGGCTGCCCCGCGGCGATCCTCCACTCGCGCACCTCCAGTATGCCGGACGTGCCCCCCAGCGTCGTGGTGTTCCAGTTGTTGTTGCCGTAGACCAGTTGGGTCCCCCCGTAGATCTCGGGGACGACCTCGGAGATGAAAAGACCCTCGCTTCTCAGAGCCTCCGCGTCCGCCAGGGTCAGCGACGCGGCGCTGCCCGCGGCCTGGCGGCTGCCGCCGGTACGGGCCGTACCCGGAAAGACGATCACGAGGTTGGACCCCACGCCGGCGATGAAGCGGTCCATTTTCATCGCGGCCCCGCTGCCGATGGCAACCATCGTGATCACCGCCCCAACCCCGATGATGATCCCCAGCATCGTCAGCGCGGACCGTGTCTTATTGGCAAAAAGAGACCGAAACGCGGTCCTGAGAATCTCAAACATACAACACACTCCTTAAAAGGAAATCTTTCCTTTTCGGAAAAAAGCCTCCGCCGCGTCGATGAGGGTTTTCAGAACCTTAATGCGCGCGTATTCCTTATTTTCGGCCTCCACGACGGTCCAGGGGGCGCAGTGGGTACTGGTGCGAAGGATCATTTCCTCGACGGCCTCCCTGTACTGCGGCCATTTCTCCCGGTTGCGCCAGTCCTCGTCCGTGATTTTCCACTGTTTTTCGGGGTCGTCTTTGCGGTCCTCGAAGCGTTTCAGCTGTTCGTCGGGGCCGATCTGCATCCAGAATTTCACGATGATGGCGCCGTAGCGGCTCCACTGGGCCTCCATGTCGTTGATCTCGCTGTAGGCGCGACGCCATTCGTCGGGGGTGCAGAAGCCCTCTATCCTCTCCACGAGAACGCGCCCGTACCAGGTGCGGTCGAATACCGCGATGTGCCCGGCCTTGGGAAAGGCGCTCCAGAAACGCCAGAGGTGGTAGTGCGCCCGCTCGATGTCGTTGGGAGCGGCTATGGGGTGAACTTCGTAACCGCGCGGGTCCAGTCGTTCCGTCAGGCGTTTGATCGCGCCGCCCTTGCCCGCGGCGTCCCATCCTTCGAACGCGACGACGGCGGGGATGCGCTCGCGGTAGAGGATGTACTGTATGTCGCGCAGGCGATCCTGCAGTTTGGGAAGCTCCTTTTTGTATCGCTCGCGGGGAATGGAGACGGAAAGGTCGATCTCGTCCAGCCTCGTCGGGGCCACCGGGGAGCCCGGAGCGGGCGACGGTTGGGAGGCGGCGCGCTTTCCCTCATTTTCCGCGTCCGGGCGCGCTCGCGCGACGCGTTCTTCCATCGCGTCCGCCAGGGTCGTGAGCATCTGAATCTCGGCGCGGCGCCTGTCGTGTCCGCTCACGATGGTCCAGGTTCCGTTACCCGTGTCCGTGGCGTGCAGCATCTCCTCCGTCAGGGCGGCCAGCTCCTTATAATGGGCGTGACGATCCCATTCCGCCTTACTGACGCGCCAGCTCGCCGACCTCTGAGCGTCCAGTTTTTCGAGCCGCTTTTTCTGCTCCTTTTTCGAAATATGGATGAAGAATTTTATTAACAGGATGCCGCCGCAGTGAAGCTGACGCTCGAAGTTGCGGGTCTCCTCGAGGGCCTCGCTCACCTCGCCGCCCCGAAGCCGGCCCTCGAAACGCCCCTCGATGAGGCGGCGATACCAGCTTCGGTTCATGAATACGATCTGCCCTCCCGTCGGCGTGCGCGACCAGAAGGGCCACAGATAGGGGCGCAGCCGCTCCTCCTCCGAGGGGTGACTGACGTTATAGACCCTGAATCCACGGGGGTCCAGCGGGCGCAGAACGCGATTGAGCAACGTCCCCTTGCCCGCCGCGTCCCATCCCTCGAGAATGACGAGGACCGGAACGCCCAAATCCCTGCCGGTTCTCTGAAGCTCCCCCAGGCGGATTTCCAGGGGCTCCAGAGCGGCCCTGTACGCCTTCGCGTCCATCTTTCGGCGCAGATCGATCTGATCCAGCATGACGTTCCCTCCGATAAATCAAATTCAAAAGCATGGAGTCAGGATAGCTCAAAGCCGCTAATATTCCAATATCGGGAGCGCTATTGACCTCCTGTCGCACTTTATTTGGTATGAGATTTCATTTCTGCTATTATTTATCACGATTGTAAGGTATACGAGGTATTGCGAAGGGGGAGACAATGATGACGGACGTTGCGAATGCGAAAAACACGCCGGGGCGCGCGGCGCTTCTGGATCGCCTTAAAAGAGGAGAGGGGCTTCTGCTGCTCGACGGGGGCATGGGGACGATGCTCGCGGAGAACGGATGGGCCCCGCCGCTTCTGCCGGAGGAGATGAACCTCGAACGTCCGGACGTGGTGCGCTCCATTCATCGGGCCTACATCGACGCGGGGGCCCGCATCGTGGAGACGAACTCCTTCGGCGGCAGCGCCATGAAGCTCGAAGAACGAAAGCTCGGCGCCCGAGCCGTGGAAATCTGCGCCGCGGCGGCGCGTCTCGCGCGCGAGGCGGCGGGGGATTCGGCCCTTGTCGCCGGGTGCGCCGGTCCTCTGGGGGAACTTCTCGAGCCCTTCGGCGCTCTCTCCTTCGAGGCGGCGATGGACGCGTTTCGTCCGCAGTTCCGGGGCCTGATCGACGGGGGCGCGGACTTCATCCTGATCGAGACGGCGCTCGACCTGCGCGAGGTTAAGGCGGCGGTCGCGACCCTGAAGGACCTGGACGAAAAATTCCCCTTCGTGGTCAGCTTCACCTTCGAGCAGCAGGGACGCACCGTGACGGGAACGCCGCCCGAGGTCGCCGCCCACTGGGCGCGGCTGGTCGGGGCGATGGCCGTGGGGGCCAACTGCGGCGTGGGGCCCTCCGCCTACGTCGAAACGGTTTCCACGCTGCACGCGCATTCCGGCCTGCCGGTTTTCGTCTACGCCAACGCGGGACTGCCCGACGACCCCGTGCAGTGGGGACCCGAGGACTATGCTGAGGCGGCGGAACGACTCGTAAAGGCCGGGGCCACAGTCGTCGGGGGCTGCTGTCGAACGACTCCCAGGCACATCGCCGCCCTGCGGACCCGGCTGTCCGACGCCGCCGTTCTGCCCCGCGCGCGCGTCGCCCTTCTGCCCTTCGCCAGTCGCAGCCGCCTGATCGAGGGGGGAAGAGGCCAGCCCCTCACCCTGGTCGGAGAGGGGATCAACGCCTCGCGTCCCGCGGTGAAGCCGCACATCGCCTCCGCCGCCTGGGGAGCGGTGCGCGATCTGGCGCGCGCTCAGGACGAGGCGGGCGCGCAGCTTCTGGACGTCAACGTCGGCCTGCCGGGGCTCGATCAGATCGAGACGATAAAAAAGGCCATCGCCGCCGTCGAGGGCGCGTCCGACCTGCCCCTGTCGATCGACAGCGACCGCGCTGAGGTCGTCGAGGCGGGACTGCGCGCCTGCACGGGCATCCCCCTGATCAACTCCGTGACGGCGAAGGCGGGCGAGGTCGAAAGAGGCATCCGCCTGGCGCAGCGCTACGGGGCCGTGCTGGCCGTGCTGCCGCTCGACGAAAAAGGCATCCCCGAGGGCGCGGAGGGACGCATGGCCCTCGTCGAACGCGCCGTCTCCGTCGCCGATCGCATGGGATACCCGCGCTCCATGCTGGTGGTGGACGCGCTCTGCATGGCGGTGGGCGCCGACGTCTCCGCCCCCCTCGCGGGCCTGGAAACCCTGCGCCGTATCGGAGAGCTGGGCTGCTGCACGATGCTGGGCCTGAGCAACGTCTCACACGGCATACCCGCCCGGGGCGCCGTCAACAGGACGTGGCTGGCCATGGCCATGGGCGCGGGGCTCTCCCTCGTCATCGCTAACGCGCTGGATCGGGGAATCATCGAGACGATCGCGATCGGCGACCTTCTGTGCGGGCACGACAAAGACGCCCGAAAATTTCTGTCGATGGCCGACACTCTGTCGACCACGCTGACCGCTCCGAAAACGCATGGAACAAAGGAACCCGTGAAGGACTCCGGAGCGCGGGACGCAAAAACTGAAGAGTCGAAAACGGAGGGCGGGGACGAGTGGGCGGCGCTTCGGCTCGCGGTCGTTCAGGGCGACCCCGACCGGGCCGCGGACCTGGGCCGGGCGATGGACGAGGCGGGGACCGACCCCACGACCGTCATCAACCGGGGCATCGTTCCCGCGCTGACGGAGGTCGGCAGGCTCTACGACGACGGGCGCTATTTCCTGCCGCAGCTCCTGTCCTCCGCGACGGCGGCTCAGAAGGTCTGCGACGCGGAGCTGGCGCGCATCGCGGCGCGCGGTGAGAGCGTGGACCGGGGCACGATCGTTCTGGCGACGGTGGAGGGCGACCTGCACGACCTCGGGAAAAACGTGGTCGCGACGATGCTGCGCAGCCACGGCTACAGGGTCGTCGATCTCGGGAAAAACGTCCCCTGCGCGGAGATCGAGCGGGCCGCGCGCGAAAGCGGAGCGGAGATCGTGGGCCTGTCGGCCCTGATGACCAGCACGATGTTCCGCATGGAGGAAAACGTCGAGGCGCTTCACAAAAGCCTTCCCGACACCCGGGTGATCGTGGGCGGCGCGTCCGTCAGCGACGACTACAGCCGCAGCATCGGAGCGGACGGCTACTCACCCGACGCCGTCGGCGCCGTGAAGCTCGTGGCGTCCCTGTTGGAGGGGCAGAAAAAAATTGGTTGAGAATGCTTTTTAATTCTCAAAACCAGAAGGGTAGCCTGATGCTGAGTAACATTTTGCAGGGGCATCTACAAAGGGGAATTTGCCTGCTGAAAGTCTGATGAAGAAACTAAGCGATTCGCACAGCTCGTTCCTCGCCGGCTCACTGCTTATGTGGTTCTTATTTATACCCTGTTACCCCCATACGCAACCGTTCGGTGCAACCGAAGCCCCATGAGACCCCCCTGACCGGCGCTGGCGGGGCAGGGGGGTGAAACGATCCGTTTATGAAGCCGACAATATTCTCAATTTCTGGCCTTCATTCGCTCCTTACCGGGGCATGACGCCACAGCTCACCTCTATATATTATTGCTGGGGCCGCCGCTCCGTTCATCCCATCCTATCCCCGAAGGTTGCCCTGTGGTGTGCGTGTTGCCCGTCACCGTGGGGTTGTAGTAGCTAAGAAGATAGCCGATAACCCCGCCTGTGTAAGCGGTTCCGTTGACGGCGGAGGCCGCGACCCCGCCTCTGGCTTCGCAGTTCCTCACTGTGCCAGTATTGACATAGCCGAAAACGCCGCCCGCGTAGGAATAGGATGTGTTGGCGGTGTAGGTGGAGGCATTGGCAGCCGTGGCATTGCCGGTGGCGCTGCAGTTCTCCACCCTGCCGCCGTTATAGCCAACGACGCCACCCGCGTGGGGGGAGGTAGTGCCGCCGGAGCCGGAGGCTGTGGCACTGGCACTGGCACTGGC
>JAITPZ010000208.1 GCA_031289165.1 Synergistaceae bacterium | reverse complement strand
TCGGGTTCCTGACAAAACAAATGAACGGGCAGCGTTTATATGCTGCCCGTTTCGCTTCCTGTAAATTACGGAACAGGCTCTTCCTTACTTCCCCAGCATCATCAGGCAGAGGGGGTCGTCGCCCTCCTCCAGCTTCAGGGCCTTTCGGATCTCCTCCAGGTTCATCGAGTGGATGTAGCGCGTTCCCGCCCCGAGCGCGGCGGCGGCGAGGTAGATGTCCTGCGTCATCGCGCCCGCCGCGGCGTACGCGAACGCCGTGCGGTCGTGTTCTTCGAACTCGGCCAGTCCTTCGCCGTCGGCCACGAGGATCAGGATGTGCGGCGCGACCCTGACGAAGCTCTGCGCCCCGACCTTCGCGCGGATGTTCTCCTTCGAAATTTCTTTCAGCCCGTTGTCGCGCCAGTCGTAAAGAAAAATCCCGCTCTCCCCGGCAACGTAGATTTTGCAGTAGGGCTCCAGCCCCATCGACATGGGGACCGTCCAGCCCTTTTCTCCGCGGTTCAGCCCCGTCGCGGCCCAGAGAATCGATGAAAGCTCCCCCGGGTCGAGCTGCCCCGTGGGAAAGTCCCCGCCGGGGGCCGAGGCGCGTTTTCTGAGGGCCTCGAAAAGGCCCATGCCTCCATCCGTTTGGGGCGCCGGAAGTTCGACGGCCCACACCGATACGACGACGGTCAGGGTCAGAAGCCCTGCCGTAAAAACACGAACGAGTCCACGCATCGAAATCACTCCTTCAATACCATAATGTCAGCATCAAAAATGAACCGGGACTCCGCCCCGGACCTCGCGAGGGGTCACGGCCCCCTCAATCCCATTTGAAAAACCGTGTTTTACCAGCCTCGAGAGCGCTTTTTGTGAATGACATTTTAGAGTATAAATTTATGTTTGACAAGGCGTACTTTTTAGAGTAATATTCGCCCGATGCTGGTAGTTTGGTTGAACAAACAAAGGTCATCGTTATTTTTTCGTGCGATTTTGGTTTTTTTACAGGGTTTTCACATATGCCTTGCATTGTCATGACGTTTTGCGAAAGGAGTTCTGCAAATGCGAACGCGAACGAGCCGCATCCCGTTGGGGTTCTTTTTGTCGCTTCTGCTGGTTTTGTCCGTTTCCGCCCTTCTTTTCGTCCCCGCCCTTTCGGCGGGAGCCGCACAGAGCCGGTGGAGCAGCTGGAGCGAGATCGTCGATCAGATGGACGTTTCTCTGAACAAGGCCTGGGACGCGTACTTCATAAAAGACGTCACAGGCGCGAAAAATTGGGTCAATGACGCCTACTTCGGCTATTACGAGAAGGAGGGCGTCGAGCGCGCCGTGCTGTCCTACATCTCAGGGAAGCGCGCCTCCATCGTGGAGTACCAGTTCGGCATCATCAAGAAGCTGATGACCGAGGGGGCGGGTAATCGGGAGGTTCGCGCCTCGCTGGACCTCCTGAGCAAAATGCTGCGCGAAGACGCCAATCAGCTGGACGGCAAGGAAGAAAGCGCCGTCGGGGTTTTTATGGCGTCGCTCGTCATCATCCTGCGGGAGGGCTTCGAGGCCATTCTGGTCATCGCGGCCATCGCGGCCTACCTCATTCGGTCCGGCAACGGGCGTCAGACGCGGGTCGTCTACGCCAGCGGAGTGGCGGCCCTTGTGGCCAGCGCCCTGGCCGCCGTCGCCATCCAGATCCTCTTCGAGGTGAGCGGCGCGAACCAGGAGATCATCGAGGGCGTCGCCATGCTGCTGGCCGTGGTCGTTCTGTTCTTCGTCAGCAACTGGATGATCTCGAAGGCCGAAGCCGAGGCATGGAAGGGCTACATCGAGGGGAAGGTGCAGGCCGCCGTTGAAACGGGCAGCAGCTTCGCTCTGGGAGCTGCCGCCTTTTTGGCGGTATTCCGCGAGGGCGCGGAGACGATTTTGTTCTATCAGGCGCTGCTCGCCGAGACGGGAACCCACACCGACATGGTCTGGGGCGGATTCGCCGTGGGGTGCGTCGCCCTGGTCGCGATCTTCGCGCTCGTGCGCTACGGCTCTCTGGTGATTCCTATCCGCGCGTTCTTCATGGGGACCAGCATCCTCATGTACATCATGTCGATCGCCTTCGCCGGCGGCGGCATCAAAGAGCTGCAGGAGGGCGACGTGATCAGCGTGACGCCGGTGAACTTCATCGAATCCATCGATATTTTGGGTATTTATCCCACCGTTGAGACGTTGCTGCCCCAGGCGGTGCTTCTGATTCTGGCCATTGTCTCGGTGTGCTACTACCGAAACAGGGGCAGAAGAGGTCTCAAAGCAGCCGGAAGCAAAGTTTAACGGCGGGTCGAAATACAAATGAACTTAATTCAGGGAGGGTTTGTCATGAAGAAATTTGGTTACGTGTGTGTTTTCGTGTTGATGGTTTGCGCTCTCGCGGCGCCGGCTTCCCGCGCCTTTGCGGCCGCCGCGCCCGCGCCGGGCGCGGATACGGCGGGGTTCGAGGAGTTTCCCATAGGCGACGAGCAGGACGTGGGGCCCCTTCATATCGCGGGCGTCTACTTCCAGCCTGTGGACATGGAGCCCGCTGGAGCGGCCGGCCTTCCGGCGGCACAGTCGGACATGCACCTGGAGGCGGACATCTCCGCCAGTGAGGGCAACGACCTGGGTTACGGCGCGGGCGATTTCGTCCCCAACCTGACGGTGAAGTACAAGGCCGAGAAAAAGAGCACCGGCAAGGTCATCGAGGGGAACTTCATGCCCATGAGCGCCTCCGACGGCCCCCACTACGGCGCCAACGTCAAGCTGGACGGTGCGGGCAGCTACAGGATCACCTTCATTATCGAGAACCCCGAAAAGCAGGGTTATCTGCTGCACGTGGACAAGGAGACGGGAGTTCCCGGCCGCTTCTGGAAGGAGCCGATAGAGGTCTCCTGGGACTTCGACTTCATTCCCCGCGTCTGGTAGCGGGAATCGACGGTCGGCGGTCGGCGAGTTTCTCAGCCGATCACCGGCCCTCAGTCAGGAAATGCCTTCATGCTGCAATATCTGATAAAAACCACGAATAACTCGCTGTCGATGGTTCTGATGACGGCCCTTCTGCTGGCCGTCGCGCTTCGTTTTCCGTCGCCGGGGGCATCGTTACGGAGGAGGACATACCCGGCGTGGGCACTGGCCGCGGGGCTCGCGGCGGCGCTGGTTTACGCGGTTCTGAAGCGCACGACGGGCTTCGCGGTGCGAGAGTACTACGATCTCGGGGTGCTGTTGCCCTCCATCGCGGCGTCGGTATTTCTGTTGTTTTTCCTCTGGTGGGCCTTTGCGGATGTAAAAGTCCGCGGGGCCGTTTTTCGCCTCTCCGCCTTCTGTTCGCTGGCGACCTGGGCCGCTTACGGTCTGCCCAACGTTCTGCTGTATCCCTTCGAGTTCGCTGTCGGCATGGACACGATTTTTAACTCGGAGTTCATGTACAGGGTCATCGGCTACACGCTGGGCCTTCTCGTCACGTTTCTGACCGGCCTGGCGCTTTATGCCGTGGGGCGAAAACTTTCGCCGCGCGTCGTGTTGTCTGCGCTCGCCCTCGGGGTTCTCGTCACGGTGGCGTTTCAGGTTCTGACCGTGGCTCAGATTCTTCTGGGGCGCCGCATGATCTCCCGCGCCAGGTGGCTGATGGGGCCGGTCATGTGGGGTCTGACGCACGTAAATTTCTTTATGTACGCGCTTATGGGGCTTGCGCTTGCGCTTGCGGTCATCCTGTTCGTGCGGGTCAGGACGACGCCCATTGTGGGCGAGAACCCGGCGTTGCGCCGCAAAATGAGGGCCGGAGCGCGTCGTCAGGCGTACTTTGGCGCGGGGGTTTCGGCGGGGCTTCTGACTCTGCTCCTGATCGTGACGGTGGGCCAGAGCTACGCCAACCGCGCGGTGGAGCTGTCGCCGCCGGTGGAACTGCCCGTGGCGGACGGAAAAATCGTCATCCCCATCGAAACCGTGAACGACGGCAATCTGCATCGTTACGTGCATAAGGCGTCCGATGGAACCGAGGTCCGCTACATCGTCATCCGCAAGAGCGACGTCGCTTACGGCGTCGGCCTGGATGCCTGCGACGTCTGTGGCGCGTCGGGCTATTACCAGCGGAAGGATCAGGTCATCTGTATTCTGTGCGACGTCGTGATGAACATATCGACGATCGGTTTCCCCGGCGGCTGCAACCCCGTCCCCCTGAAGTACAGGCTGACGGACGGCGCGCTGCTCATCGAGACGAAGGACCTGGAGGCCGAAAAACGCCGCTTCAGATAACATATTTTTTGGGATTTTTATAAATGAATAGGGTCAGGGGGTCCGAGACCCCCTGCGAGGCTTGGGGCAGAGCCCCAATCTTTTAGTTTTCCGCTTTGAAATTCGGGAGGTTTATTTGGATGTTCGGTCGAATGCTGAGGGGCGCTCTGACGCGTCAAAAGGGAAAGCTGCTGATGGTCGCGTTCGCGATGGCGCTGGGCGTCTCGCTGGCGACGGCCATGCTGAACGTCATGATGGACGTCGGGGACAAGGTCAACCAGGAGCTCAGGACCTACGGCGCCAACCTGACCGTTGTCCCGCGCGGAGCGTCGCTCGTGAACGAACTTTATGATCTGGAGGACGAGCGGGCCGAGGCGGGGGCGTCGATCCCGCAAAAATATCTGGCCGAGGACGACCTGCCCAAAATGAAGATGATCTTCTGGGCCTTCAACATCGTCGATTTCGCGCCGTTTCTGGAGATGCGGGCGACCTCGGCGGGCCGTGCGGTCACTCTCGTCGGCACGTGGTTCGACAAACACCTGGATCTGCCCACGGGCGAGTCCGTCGACACGGGGATGAAGCGGCTGAAGTCCTGGTGGGACATCGGGGGAGAGTGGGCGAGGGACGACGGGCGGGACGCGATGATCGGCAAAAATCTGGCGGACCGGCTCGGCCTGAAGGTCGGGGACGTCTTTCCCGCCGATCGGCAAAACCTGACGGTGAAGGCGATCTTTGAGAGCGGCGGGCCCGAGGATGATCAGGCTTTTGTGCCGCTTCATCTGGTGCAGGAGCTTTCGAACCGGCCGGGGGCCGTGGAGCGCGTGGACGTCAGCGCCCTGACCACGCCGGAGAACGACCTTGCCCGCCGCGCCGCTCAGGACCCGAACAGCCTTTCCCGCAGGGAGTGGGACACGTGGTACTGCACGGCCTACATCAGCGCTATCGCCTATCAGATTGAGGAGGTCGTCGCCGATTCCCGCGCCAAACCGGTTCTGCAGGTCGCGGAGTCCGAGGGGGCGATCCTCAGAAAGACGCAGCTTCTGATGCTGCTGCTGACCGTCCTGAGCCTGGCCTGCGCGGCGCTGGCGATCTCCAACCTGGTCACGGCCGGGGTGATGGAGCGCAGCGCGGAGATCGGGCTTCTCAAGGCCATTGGCGCGACGGGCGCGGCCGTTTCCCTGCTGATACTGACGGAGATCGTCCTGACGTCGCTGGCGGGCGGGGCCGTTGGTTATTTCGTCGGGCTGGGCTTTGCGCAGATCATCGGCTGGACCGTATTCGGTTCGGCCATCGCCACAAAGGGCCTGGTCATCCCGCTGGTCGCGATCCTGGTCCTGATCGTCACCCTCCTGGGCAGCCTTCCCGCGATACGGATGCTGCTCTCCCTGCGCCCGACCGAAGTTCTGCACGGCAGATGAGCCTGGATGCGCTGAAATGACAAAACGTCAAATGTATATGAAGATGCTGCTCAGTTCCCTGTTGCGCCGTCGCTCGCGCATGACGGTGGCGCTTCTGGCGATAGCGATCGGGGCCACGGTGCTTCTGGGGATGACGACGATCTGTTACGACATTCCGCGCCAGATGGGTCGGGAGTTTCGGTCCTACGGCGCGAACATGGTTTTCGTCGCCGCGGGCGGCGAGACGATGCTGTCGCTGAGCGACGTCGACCGGGCCGCCGCGCTTCTTCCCCGGGAGAGCCTCGTGGGCGTGACGCCGTACCGCTACAAAACGGTGCGCAGCAACATGCAGCCGTACACGCTCGTGGGGACGCGGTTCGAACAGGTCAGAAAGACGAGCCCCTGGTGGAAAGTGAGCGGGGCGTGGCCGACGACGGGAACGGAGATCCTGATCGGCTCGGACGTCGCGGAGTTCGCGCGCCTCTCGCCCGGCAGGACCATCGCGATCTCCGGGACCAACGCCAAAGGGGCGCGTTTCAGCCGGGAGATGACGATCCTCGGCGTTGTCCGAACGGGCGGCGTCGAAGATGACTTTCTTTTCATGGACCTGACGGCGCTGGAGGAGCTTGCGGGAGACGCGGGCAGGGTGGAGCTCGCGGAGGTCAGCGTCGCGATGAACGCGGCCGGCCTGAGCGCGTTGAGCGCGCTGATTCAGCGGGAGGTTCCGACGATCGCGCCGCGGCTGGTGAAGCGCGTCACGCAGTCGGAGACGTCCGTCCTTTCCCGGCTTCAGGCGCTGGTGTATCTGGTGACGCTGGTCGTGCTGGTGCTGACGATGATCTGCGTCGCCACGACCATGATGACGGTCGTTATGGAGCGCCGGAAGGAAATCGGTCTGAAAAAGGCGCTCGGGGCGGAGAACCGCAGCATCGTCGCGGAATTTTTGGGCGAGGGAGTCTGTCTTGGGCTGGGAGGCGGCCTTCTGGGGGTCGCGTTTGGCTGGCTGTTCGCGCAGACGATCAGCGTTAACGTCTTTGGGCGCGCGATCTCCTTCAATATTTACCTGGTCCCGGCGACGCTCGCGGCATCGATCATCGTCACGGGCGCGGCGTGCCTGATCCCCATCCGGAGCGCGACCGAGGTGGAACCGGCGCTTGTCCTGCGCGGAGAATAGGAACAGAGAGAAAAATGGAAAAGACTACGGAAAACATTCTGGAGATTCGGGACGTCTCGATGATCTACGGACAGGTGAAGGCGCTTCAAAACATCGATCTGACGGTGAGGAAGGGCGAGTGGCTGGCGATCATGGGGCCGTCCGGATCGGGCAAGACGACGATGATGAACATCATCGGGTGCATGGATAAGCCCTCGAGCGGCTCGGTGATCCTCGACGGCCGGGAGATTTCCGGCATGTCGTCCCGCGCCCTGACCGAGATGCGCCGCGACCGGATCGGGCTGATCTTCCAGCAGTTTCACCTGATCTCCTACCTGACGGCGCTTGAGAACGTGATGGTGGCGCAGTATTATCACAGCATGATCGACGAGGCCGAGGCCCTTCAGGCTCTGGAGCGCGTTGGCCTGAAGGATCGCGCGAAGCACCTGCCGCATCAGCTTTCCGGCGGCGAACAGCAGCGCGTCTGCATCGCGCGCGCGCTGATCAACTACCCCCGGCTGATCCTGGCCGACGAGCCCACGGGCAACCTGGACGAGGCGAACGAGCGCATCGTCCTCGACCTGCTGCGTCGGCTCCACGCCGAGGGCAGCACGATTATTGTGGTCACGCATTCCCCCGAGGTGGCGGAGTACGCGGAGAAAACGATCGTTCTGGAGCATGGAAGAATAGCCCGAACGACGAGAAACGCGGACTGAGGCTCAGCGGGAATTTTCGGTTTTATAAAATCCAATTTTATCAGGGAGGCTATATGTTGAAAAAATTTTTGATTTTTGCGGTCTGCACAGTGTTTTTGGTGATTTTTTCGACGAACGCGGTTTTCGCCGCGACGAACCCCTTCATGGACGTTCCGCTGAATCACTGGTCTTACGACGCGATCGGCCAGCTGGCGGCCCGGGGCGTGCTGTCCGGCTATCCGGACGGAACTTATAAGGGCAAACAGCCGACGACGCGCTACGAGATGGCGTCCGCGCTGGCCCGCGCCCTTGCGGTCGTCGACATGGGGAAGGCGTCCAGGGCGGACGTCGATAACCTCAAAAGGCTTGTCGTGGAGTTCAAGGACGAGCTGGACGCGCTGGGCGTAAAGGTGGAACAGCTGGACAAACGCGTCGCCGTGATGGAGGAGCGACTGGGCGGCTGGCAGATCAACGGCGAGCTGCGGATGGACATCGAGGACTGGAAGAGCTACGAGGGCGACG
>JAITPZ010000198.1 GCA_031289165.1 Synergistaceae bacterium | reverse complement strand
GCAGACGATATTTGTCAGCGGAAGCCAAAACGATAAAAATTACTGACAAAGATTTTGAAAAAATAAACATAACTTGTGCAAATTTTCACGGCGAATGGAACTACTCCATTTCGCCACATAGTCTATAACTTGTCAAGTTTAATTAGTAACAATTCCTAACGCGAAAAAAGTAACTGTTCGTAACTATTCAGTAGCGGAGAAAAAGCACACCGCCCTGCAAACCTCCGGGGCTGTCGTTCAGCGGGCAGCGATTCCGCAAAGATCGTACGCGCTCCGCCGCGAGACGACGCTGAAGCCTTCCCTTCCGCAGCTCTCACCGCCGCCATAGATCTGAGCGCCGCCCCCCTCGCCGACAGATCGTTCCATCGGCGCAGGCCGTCGAAAAAATCGGACGCGACGGTCTTTCCGGGCTGCCCTGGGCCGGTTATCGCACAACAGGAAAACCCTTCGCCAGATCAATGAGCGTCTTTTTCGCTCTGCGTGCGATTGCGATATAAATATTCTCCGTAAAAAAAGTTTAGCCCCTTCGTGCAGATCGTCAATCCGATTTACAATTTGCACGAAGGGGGCATAATCACGGGAACAGCGGCTCTTCGTTCATGAGGAAACCCGTCGGCCGGTCGATGACGATCATCCGGCCTTTTGCATTCCATTTCGATCTCTGCTTCAATCCGGAGCGAACCGGCCCGCCGCGATGATTTTGGACGTCACGAACCAGCGCAGGATCCAGCCGCCGTAGCCCTCGCGCTCGAGGCACAGCACTGATCCGCTCGGGAATTTGGGGGACAGGTCGTCCTCCGAGCCCGTCAGAAGGCGGGAGGCAAGGGCGGACAGAAACGGAAGGTGCCCGATCAGGACGCAATGTTCGCTCATCGTCTCCAACTCGTCCACCCAGACGTCCGTATCGTCGTCCGGAAGCAGGTCTTTGCGCTCCTGAACGCGCTGTGCGCAGTCGAGAACCCCGGCGATCAGGGCGGCGGTTTCCGCGCTGCGCAAAAGTGTGCTGTGATAAATAGAACCGGGCCTGACCACCATACGCTTCAAAAAATGACCGGCGTTTTCCGCCTCCGTTCTGCCATGCGGAGAAAGGGGACGCCTGTCGTCGTTCTCCGTGGATATCGCATCTCCGTGCCGCACAAGGTACAGTTTCATTCGACGCACCCCTCTCTGTTTCCCAAATTTTCGCCTCGCCCTTCCCGTTTACGCTCGAAAAAACCGGCGTCGAGCGCGGAAAACCGGCAGGCCCTCACGCAGTCCCCGCAGCGAATGCACTCCGGGCTGTTCGGCGCTCGGGACGGATCGACCGCCATTTTACAGCTCCGGGAGCAGGCGCCGCACCCAACGCAGTTTCCCTCCTCCAACCGAATACGATAGACGGCTATTTTGTTGAACAGGCCGTAAAACGCACCCAGCGGACACATATACCTGCAAAAAAAACGATAGATCGCAAGACACCCCACGATCGTCATGACGGCAATGCTCATTTTCAGAACAAACAGCCAGCCGATAGCGTCCCGCAGAGACGGGTTCGCGAGCAGAAGCGGCGCCCCCGCCGTCAGTGTCCCCGCCGGGCAGATATATTTGCAGAAGGCGGGATCGCCGAGCCCCACAACGTTGGTCGCCAGCAGGGGAAGCGCGACGACGAAAACCGCCAGAAGGACATACTTGACGTAAAGCGGCCATCGCCATGAATTTTTCACGCGAAAAAACGGAATCCTGTGCAGGAGCTCCTGCAGCAGTCCGAACGGACACAGAAAGCCGCAGACAAGACGTCCGAACAGAAGCCCGAACCCCATCATCAGGCCGACCACGTAGAAACTGAAGCTGTACCTCCAGGATCCCAAAACGGCCTGAAGCGAACCGAGTGGGCAGGAGGCCACGGCTCCGGGACAGGAGTAGCAGTTCAGTCCCGGAACGCAGACGGATTTCAGTACCCCCCCATAAATTCGTCCTCTGACAAAACCGGGCCACCATGCGTTGCTCCCCAGCAGGGACAGCCACTGTACGATTTTTCCGGTCATCGCGCCTCTCAATTTTTACCCGATCCCGATACACTCGAGACAGAGGTTGGCCGCTTTGACGAAAACGGTCCGAACCTCTCCCCTCGTCCATCCGAGCAGGATGAAGGCGACGGACAGGAGAAAAAGCACAATGCGCAACGCCCGATCACTCCGCCTTTTTTTATTTTTCACAGCGCAAACTCCCTTTCGAAAACAGGCCCGCCAGGTTATCTTCCGCGGCCATCGTATCTCTGTATTGTACCTGAAAAACACGGATAAAATATCGAAGCGCCCGCGTTGTCGGGGCAAACGCATCAAACCAAAGAGATCAATTTAAGCACGTAAGGATTCGTTCAATAATAATTAGCGAAAACATAAGAATAGTGTTACGTTATTTGTATCTGTAATAAAGGTGCGAATGTGTATGGATACGGAGGGGCGACAGTGGTTCACGAGGTGACTGGAATATCGCTGAATACGATAATCGCCGGAAAAAGAGAGCTTGAAAACAACTCCTCCGCTCCTCCTCCTTCCATGTCCTGTCTGCCTGACGCTTACGTTATTGCGCCACGTCGATCGCGGAGGAACCGAACACTCCGGCTCTTCATATCGGCGGGCACAACCGCGGTTCGCTGATGTAAAATATTTCGCGTGGATTCACCTGTGCGCGACGGATGGTAAAGGGGGCGACGCGGTGGTCTCGAAACGTGTGCTGGATGAATATTACATGAGCCGCGCGCTGTCTTTGGCCTGGCGGGGACTGGACGCGGCCCGTCCGAACCCGATGGTCGGGTGCGTGCTGGTGAAGGACAGGCGCGTGATCGGCGAGGGGTGGCATGACCGCTGCGGCGGCGACCACGCCGAGGTCGCG
This sequence comes from Synergistaceae bacterium, assembly GCA_031289165.1. GTDB lineage: Bacteria > Synergistota > Synergistia > Synergistales > Aminobacteriaceae > JAISSA01. The sequence goes on along the minus strand of JAITPZ010000198.1, from coordinate 18,368 downwards.
GCGTTGAAGGACGCGGCGGCGAGGGGAGAAAGCGCGCGGGGAGCGACGGCCTGCGTCACTCTGGAGCCCTGCTCTCATTTCGGAAAAACCCCACCCTGCGCTCCGCGGCTGATCGAAGAGGGCATCGCGCGCGTCGTCGTCGGGATGACGGATCCGAACCCTGAGGTGAACGGCGCGGGGCTCGGATTGCTGAGAGCCGCCGGAGTCGAGGTCTCCGTGTCCTGCATGGAGCGGGAATGTCGGTGGCTGAATCGCGGATTTATAAGAAGCAAAACGCGCTCCCGCCCCTGGATCACGCTGAAAGCGGCCGTGAGCCTGGACGGAAGAATGGCGCTGGAAAACGGAGAAAGCCGGTGGATTACCGGACCGACGGCCCGAACCTGGGCCCATCTCATGCGCGCTGGACACCACGGAATTCTGGCCGGGGCGGGGACGATACTGAAGGACGACCCCGAACTGACGGTGCGCCACACTTGCGGCAAATCGCCTTTACGCATAATATTGGATACTGAACTTTCGCTTCCCCCGAACGCGAAGGTTATGGGAAAGAACCCGGGAGGGGGATGTCTTGTGCTGACCTGCAGCGGGGACGAAAAAAAAAGAATGGCTCTGGAGGCGGCGGGGGCGGAGGTCTGCGTCGTTCCCTCAGGGGACGGGCGCGTCGACCTGGAGGCCGCGCTGCGGGAGATCGCGGCGCGCGACGTGCAGATGCTGATGATCGAGGGCGGGCCGGCGGTTCTCTCCTCCTTTATCCGCGCAGGGCTCTGCGATGCGATGGCCCTCTTCACGTCGTCCTCCCTGATGGGCTCGGGACCCGGTCCCGCCGGGGAGCTTCGCTTCGAATTGATGCAGGACGTCGTGCGCCTGAGGGACGTTCAGATACGCCGCGCGGGCGACGATATGCTTGTGGAGGGGGTTTTTCGATGTTCACCGGCCTTGTAGAGGCGATTGGCGCGGTGCGGGACGTTCGGGAAACGGGGGAGGTATTCCGTCTTGCCGTCGAATGTCCTGAAATAGCCCCCGATCTGGTACTCGGGCAGTCCGTCTCGGTCAGCGGGGCGTGTCTCTCCGTTGTCGCCCTGCGGGGTAGTGTTTTCGACGTGGAGATGATGCCGGAGACGGCCGCGCGAACGCGCTTTCTGTCTCTGACGCGGGGGAGCCGCGTCAACCTGGAGCGCGCGATGAGGCTCGGGGATCGACTGGACGGGCACCTGGTGCTGGGGCATGTGGACGGAACGGCGACGCTCGAAAGCCTCACGGGCCCGACGCGAACGAAGGAAGCGCGTTTTCGCGCGCCGGGGGACCTGATGCGCTATATCGTGGCGAAGGGGTCCGTCGCGCTCGACGGCGTGAGTCTGACCGTGATCGACGCGGACGCAGGAGGGTTTTCCGTCGGCCTGATCCCGACGACGCTCGAAAGTTGTACTCTGGGGCGCCTGAAAACGGGAGACGGCGTCAACCTTGAGACCGACATCGTCGGAAAGTACGTGGAGCGCCTCCTGGGGAGCCGGGTTACCGGCAGACCCGAAAAAGCCGGGGGACTCTCCCTGACGTTCGATGAGTTATCCAGCCTCGGTTACTGAAAAAGCGGAGGCGACCGAGGCAGATAATATGGCAGATAATAGAAGATAATGAGCGGAGCAAAATGTCGCTGTAAAATTCGTAAAATTCGAGGGTGCTGAATGAGTGAAAATTTTGATGTGAAAAATGGAAAATTTGACGTGAAGTTCGATACCATTGAGGATGCCATCGAGGATATCCGGCAGGGACGAATGGTGTTGGTCGTCGATGACGAAAACCGCGAGAACGAGGGCGACCTCGTGGTGGCCGCGGTTCATGCCACGACGGAACGGGTCAACTTCATGGCCCGTTACGCCCGGGGGCTCATCTGCGCTCCAATCTCGCGGGAGATTGCCGACCGGCTGCAGTTGGAACCCCTGACGCGGAAGGGAACCGACAGGCACGGCACGGCTTTTCTGGTGACCGTCGACGGCAGGGAGGGCATCACGACGGGAATTTCCGCAGAGGAACGCGCGATCACGGCGCGGCTTCTCGCGTCCCCCGACGCGCGGCCAAACGATTTTTACCGTCCGGGACATCTGTTCCCTCTGGCCGCGGTGGATGGGGGAGTTTTGAAGCGCGCCGGACACACGGAGGCCGCTGTCGATCTCGCGCGCCTCGCGGGGCTGCCCGCTGCCGGCGTGATCTGCGAGGTCATGAAGGACGATGGTATAATGGCTCGCCTGCCGGACCTCGTTCCCTTCGCGAAGCAGCACGGACTGAGGCTGACCTCGATTCAGGCGCTCATAGCCTGGCGCAGCGCGAGGGAAAGGCTGATCGAGAAGGTCGTCGAGGTCAACCTGCCGACGGAGTTCGGTCAGTTTAAGGCATGCGCCTACCAAAGCCGACTTGAAAGCGACGACTCCCATACCCATATCGCCCTGGTCAAGGGGGATATTTCGAGCGTCGATGAGGTCCTGGTTCGCGTTCACAGCGAATGCCTGACGGGTGACGTGTTCGGTTCCCTGCGCTGCGACTGCGGGGCTCAGGTTCACGCCGCCCTCTCCATGATCGAAAAGGAAGGCGTGGGGGTTCTTCTTTACATGCGCCAGGAGGGCCGCGGCATCGGCATTCTGAACAAGCTGAGGGCCTATAAACTCCAGGAAGAGGGCATGGATACCGTCGACGCCAACATCGCCCTGGGCTACGCGCCGGACCTGCGCGACTACGGCATGGGCGCGCAGATCCTCATGGATCTCGGGCTTCGAAGGATCCGACTTTTGACGAACAATCCGCAGAAAATCATCGGGCTCGAGGGATACGGGCTGCAGATCGTGGAGCGGGTTCCGATCGTGATCGAACCGAACGAATTTAACAGAGGCTACATGCGCGCCAAGGAAAACCGAATGGGCCATCTGCTGCATTCACTTTAGGAGGAATCAGGAATGTCGGTCTTTGAGGGCAATTTAATAGGGACGGGGCTCTCCGTCGCGATCGTCGTCTCGCGGTTCAACGAGTTGATTTCCAACAAACTGCTGGAGGGGGCGAAGGACGCGCTCACGCGCCACGACGTCTCACACAGAGATATCGACGTATACTGGACGCCGGGCGCGTGGGAACTGCCCCTCATCGCCAAAGAGCTCGCTCTCGGCGGCAAATATGACGCGATTCTCGCGCTCGGGGCCGTCATTCGGGGCGATACGCCGCATTTCGACTACGTCTCCGCGGAGATGTCCAAGGGACTGGCCCTTGTCGAAATGGAGCAGCGGGTCCCCGTCCTCTTCGGCGTCCTGACCTGCGACACGTTGGAGCAGGCGCTGCTTCGCGCGGGAAGCAAGGCGGGCAACAAGGGCGCGGACTGCGCCTGCGGCGCTATCGAGATGGCCAATCTTTTGAAGAAAATTCGACTGGGAGGGAAAGGGGATGCTTGACCTCAAATGGATTCTGGCGAACCGGAAGGAGGTAAGCTCCTGTCTTAAAAACAGAAAGCACGACTTCAACATCCAGGTCCTGATCGACCTGGACGAGGAACGGCGTAAGCTGATCGTCGAGACCGAGGAGCTGAAGGCCCGACGCAATGAAGGGTCGAAAAAGGTCGGCGAGGCGAAACGGACGGGCGCAAACGTCGATGCCCTGATGGAAGAAATTCGCGTGATCGGCGACCGGGCGAAGGAAATCGACGGCAGGCTGACCGAGGTCGAGCTCAAAATAGAGGACCTGCTTCTGGGGATCCCCAACAGAACCCACGAGACGACCCCCGTAGGAGAGGACGAAAAGGACAACCCCACGGTACGCGCGTGGGGCGAGCCGGGGAAATTTTCCTTCGAGCCCAAAGCGCACTGGGACCTGGGCGAGGCGCTGGGCATCATGGACTTCGAGAAGGGCGCGATGTTGGCTCAGAGCCGGTTCACCGTTCTTCGGGGAATGGGTTCCCGCCTGGAGCGTGCGCTGATTGCCTTCATGCTGGATCTGCACACGGGGCAGCACGGCTATACGGAGATGGAACCGCCCTTCATGGTGGGGTCGAAGATCCTGCGCGGAACGGGGCAGCTCCCAAAGTTCGCGGAGGACCTTTATAAAATCGAGGGGGAGGATCTGTGGCTGATTCCCACAGCGGAGGTTCCCCTGACCAACATGCACCACGGGGAAATTCTGGAGGAGAAGGACCTTCCGAAACGCTACACGGCCTACACGCCCTGTTTCCGCAAAGAGGCGGGAGCCTACGGACGCGACGTGCGCGGCATGTTGCGCCAGCACCAGTTCGACAAGGTAGAACTGGTGAAGATTTGCACGCCGGAGACGAGCTATGACGAGCTGGAGAAGCTGACGGCCAACGCCGAGCGGGTGCTTCAGATTCTGGAGCTGCCCTATCGCGTGGCGGCGCTCTGCACGGGAGACATCGGCTTCGGGTCCACAAAGACCTACGACCTCGAGGTCTGGCTGCCCTCCCAGCATAAATATCGTGAGATCAGCTCCTGCAGCAATTGCGAGGATTTTCAGGCGCGGCGAATGAACACGCGCTATCGCCCCGCGGACGGCGGAAAGCCCCGTTTTGTCCACACCCTGAACGGATCGGGAATCGCGGTTGGACGCACGGTGATCGCCATCATGGAAAATTATCAGCGCGAGGACGGAAGCATCGCGATCCCCGCCGCGCTGATTCCCTATATGAACGGAGCAACTGAAATAAGATAAGAACCCTTTGAAATCCTGGGGGTCCCAGGGGAGCCACTGAGGACTCGAAGAGCCGAACGAGCCCTGCCCCCCTGGACTTCAATCTGGAGGTGTTGCTTTCCCGTGATCGTTTCCTACAGTCCGGCGATAATCTGGGGATGCGTGGGCGCGGCCGCCCTTTGCGTCGTGGCCCAGTTTCTGACGAAAAGATTTCTCAACGCCCGCCAGTACGCTTATCTGCGTGACCTTCTTCTGTGCGGAGTGTGGATGCTTCTGGCGATATGGTTCGGGTCCCCCATGTCCCGCTTTGTCGTCGGAGCTTCCATTTTCGCCGGAGTTTTCGGCTTGGCGGAGGACCTGTGGCCCGACAATCTGTGGCGCTGGGGATATCTTCTGATCGGCTTTTGCTGTGCCCTGTTCGGCCCCGCCATCAGTTTCATCAATCTCGTCGACGGCGAATATCTCTATATGACGCCGCTGATGTCCATCATTGTCACCTCTCTCTGGTTCGCGATTTTTCCCCTCATCGTGCAGCAGCTGGATGGCATCCTCGGCCTGGCGGGCCATATTCTGGCGGTGACGTTTTCCCTGATGCTGATCTCCGTGGCGCTTGCCGCCCGCGGAATGCAGGACGCCTTTTTCATGTCCTTTACGGGGCTTCTTCTTCTCGGCGCGTTCTGGAGCCGTTTCAGCAACCTCTACCGCCAGGCGGGCAGGGCGATGTCGGCGTTTTGGGGAACGATGGTGGCCGGGACGGCGATTCTGGGCGTCAGCAAGGGAATTGTATTCAGCTCCATGCTCTACCTGTCCCTGGGGCTGTTCGCCATTCCTCTGGCGGAGGGGTCTCTGCATCTGGTGAGCCTCGTGCTGACGGACGCCTCGCCCGGCACGGAGCGGCTCTATCGCCGCCTGATTCGGAGGGGCTGGGATCATCCCGACGCCGTGCGCCTGATCGCCTGGTTGTGCGCGTTTCTGGGTCTTCTCGCGGGACTGTCGCAGTATCCGTCCCCCGGTTACGCGACCTGGGTGTGGTGGGTCGTCACGGGCATGGTATCCCTCATCGTCGTGATTCCGCTCTTTTTAAAGTACAGAAAGACGTCGCCCATGATGCACGCGAAGCCGCGCCTGTGGGGCATTCATATCGACAATGTGTCGATGAACTACGCGCTTTCGAGGACGAGGGGGATGATCATCTCCCGGGAGGGGGTGAAGCTCGTCTCCACCGTCAACGCGCTGGGGATGGACACGGCGGTTCGTGACCCGGAGTATCACCGTATTTTGAGGTATTCGACGCTGGTTCTTTCGGATGGGGTCGGTTTGCTGTGGGGGCTGCGCTTTCTCGGCATGCCCATACAGGAGCGGGTGACGGGTATCGACTTTGCCGAGCAGCTCTGTCGTATGGCGTCCGCGGAGGGCTGGCCGGTCTATTTCCTGGGCGCGCAGGGGGAAACGGCCCGGCGTTGCGCTCAGGCCCTGGCGGCGCGCTATTCCGGCCTTGTCGTGGCGGGGGCCCGCAACGGCTATTTCAGTATGGACGACCCGACCGTGGCTCAGGACGTGCGTCGGTCCGGCGCCAGAATTTTGTTTGTCGCGATGGGCATACCCCGACAGGAAAAGTGGGTGGCCCGCTGGACCGCGGAGTTGGGGGACGTTCTTGCGGTCGGGGTTGGCGGGGCCTTCGACGTTCTGTCCGGCCATTTGAAACGCGCGCCCCGGCTTATGCAGAAGGTGGGGCTTGAGTGGCTGTACCGGCTCTGCCAGGAACCCTTCCGCTGGAAAAAAGACGTGCGGCTGCTCGCCTTCGTCCTTCGCGTTCTGGCGACGCGCATGGAGCTGTACGTGTGGAAGGGGGATAAGGAATGACGGTTACGACGGTCGGAGATTTTATGGAGCGCGACCTGACGGTCGTGATGGAATACAGCACCATCAACGAGGCCATCGATATTTTTTATCACCACCACGTGGTGGGCCTGCCGGTCGTCAACGCCGACTGGCACCTGGTCGGTTTCCTCGGGGAAACGGATATTCTGCGCGCCGCCACGCCCTCCTACCTCGAGGTGCTGACTCAGGGCGCATTTCTGAGCGGGGAAGAGGAGGAGTTCGTGCGTCAGATGAAGGATCTGGGACGCCGGGCCGTCCGGGACTACATGACGAAGTCGCCGATGTTTGTCGAACCCTACATGAGCCTGATGTCCATCGCGGACCTGATGATACGGAAAAATTTCAGCCGCCTTCCGGTGGTCGAGGACGGCGTTCTGGTGGGCATCATCGACCGCAGAGCCCTCTGGAACTTCATGATCGAGTGGCACCACAGCGATGACGACTGATCACACGAGGCCCTCCGCCCCGAAATTTTCAGATCCCCTGACGGCGACGGGGGAGGAACTTGAGGCCCTCCGCGGGGAGCTTGACGGGGATGTCGAAAGTAAAAAGGCCGAGTTCGCGCGTTTCAGGGAGGAGACCCTGGAGCACCTTTCCGCCATGTGCGACCGCACAATCGAGTCGGCCCGCCTGGAGGAGGAACGCCTGAGGACTCGTGTCGCCAGAGACAGGGAGGAGATCGACGCCCGCATCGACTCCCTGCGCGAGATGTGGGGGGATCGGCTTTCCGGGCGCGATGAGGCCTTCCTCGACGCCTTCGTGACGGATGTCGTTCAGCGGCTTTTGCCGTCAGATTTTTTGTCTGACCCGCCTTCGGGCGGTTCGTTTGCGGATGTTCCGTTTCCGAAAAGAGGTGAGCGCTCCTGATAGAACGCATGGCCCGGGTGTCCATATGGGGGATACGCAGCAAAAAGTCGGCGATCGTCGGTCGGCTCTATGAACTTGGCGTTTTTCACCCCATCGAAAAAAGAGAGGAAATCGGAAGAGGAGAAGGGACCGGCGGGCCGATGCTTCCGGGGTCTCCCGTGTCTCTTCTGGAGAGGCTTCGGGCCCAGAGGGGAAGGGTCCTCGGCATGATCGAGGCGCTTTCGTGGGACGGATGGAAGCAGATGACCGATGCCTTCGTCGAAAACGTCCGTTATAACCTTTCCGGTGACCTGGAGCCGATGATGGACGAAATCGAGAGAAGCCTCGAACGCATTCAGTCGCGCCTGAATCGGATTCGGGAAAACGGGAAAAACGCCCGGGGCGATTTTTTGGAGCTGCGCAGGGCGAACCTCATTCTGAACCACGCTCACGCCTTTCTGGAGCAGGAGCGCTCCGCCCGCGGAGAACGCGTGATCTGGAGGCTGTCCCGTCAGGGGCAGCATGCCGTGCTGACAAAAATCAACGGAGACCTGGACCTTCTGCCGAGCGGTCACGAAAAGCCCTGGTTTCGCTATCACGCTTTTGAACTGGAAGACGGCTCCTCCTTTTTGGTCACCAGCGCCTCGCCCGAGGTGGAGCCCGGTCTGGAGGCCGCCATCCGTGATATGCAGGGAACCCGGTGGAAGTTGCCCTTTCATTTCGAGAAGGCATCTCTTCCGGCGGCCTCCTCGCAGATTCGCAGGCTTCTGCACGACCAGCCGGCGCGTATAAGGGAGAGCAGGGCCGAGCTGCAGGTGCTTTCCTCCCAGTGGGGCGCCAACCTGGGCGCCGTCTACGTGCTGCTGAACGAGCGGCTGGAGCAGCTTCTGATGGAGGTGTCCGCCGGGGAGAACGAGGACTTTTTCATCCTTGAGGGCTGGATTCCGGAACGCGGCCTCGAGCGTACGCGGACGGTTCTGGAGGAGGACTTCGGCGAGGCCGTTCTGCTGCGCTCCCGCCCACCGCGGGCCGACGTCGACGGACCGGTTCCCACGGCGCTTCGAAACAGGAGCCTGCTGCGGCCGTTCGAGCTGTTTCTGAAATTGCTGCGGATTCCCGATTACCACGCTTACGATCCCACGCCCCTGATTGGGCTGTTTTTCCCCTTTTTTGCCGGGTGTATGGTCGGCGACATCGGCTATGGTATCCTCGTTCTGTGGCTGGGGTGGCATTTGAAGCAGAAACGCTCGGAGGTTCTGCACGACGTCGGGGTCATTCTCATCTTCGTCGCGTTCTGGAGCGCCGCGTGGGGAGTTATGTTCGGAGAGTTTTTCGGGGACGTCGGCCATCGCCTTCTGCATATGGAACCCCTTTGGGTGGATCGGGCGCACGCCGTCCTTCCTGTTATGGTGTTCAGCGTCATCACGGGGGGAGTGCACGTTCTCCTGGGACTTCTCATCGGTATGATCCAGGGGATCCGAAACCGGCATCGCCACCTGTGGATGGAGCGCGCGGGGAGCCTGCTCTTCATCCTGAGCCTGGTCTCGGCGCTGGCGCTTTTGCGCGCGCAGCTGCCCTCCGCGTTTTTTTCCGTTCCGGTCGTCCTGTTGATCTTCGCCCTCATCTTCCTTATATGGGGAGGCGGCGTGGGGGGCATCATCGAATCTCTGGGGGCAGTCGGCAACATCATCAGCTACGTCCGTATCGCCGCCATCGGGCTCTCGTCCGCCATTCTGGCCATGGTCGCCAGCACGTTCGTCGATATCTTCGGGGTGTCCATACTGGGGCTTTTCATGGCGTTCGCCATCCATCTTCTGAATTTTGTGCTTGCCATCGGGGGGTCCGGCCTGCATTCGGCCCGGCTTCATTACGTGGAGTTCATGGGAAAATTTTACGAGAACGGCACGCTTGCGTATAAACCGTTCGCTAAAAAGAGGAGGTTCGAGTAATGGGCGATAAGGCAGTTATGGCGCTGGCCGCGGCACTGGCCGTTGCCGTCCCCGCGTTGGCGACAGCCTACGCTCAGGCGCGCATTGGCAGCGCCGGAGCGGCGACGGTCGCGGAAAAACCGGAGACGGCGGGAACGATCATCATTTTGGAGGCGATTCCGGAAACGATGGTGATTCTGGGGTTCGTCGTCGCCATCATGATCATCATGGGCATGGCCTGATTTGGAGATGGCTTAAATGCAGGATCTGTCCGGCTTCAGGGAGGCGCTCGCGGTTCAGCGCATGGAGCGCACCCTGGCTCTGAAACGCGCCGTGGACGAGGAGATCGCGGACATCATCACGGCGCGTCGCCTGGAGGTGGAGGGCGTCGTTCATCGTCTGCGCCGCGCATCCGCCGCCGAGCTGAACGCGGGCCTCTCCGCCAGCCGGCGCTATGGAGAGCGCAGGATGAGGTCCTGCAGGATCGAACTCCGGAACGCTTTTTTCGAGCGCATGGAGGATCGGATCGCCGAGCGTCTGAGGGAGCTTCGCTCGTCCCGCGGGTACGGACAGATCATGGCCGCTCTGGCGAAGGAGGCTGCGGAAAATCTCTCCCCGCCGTTTGTGGCGCTTGTGGAACGGGGAGACGCCGTCTTTCTGAGGTCGGATGGGGATATTCGCGAAGTTCGCGAGGATCTGGAGAACGTCTGGGGAGGCCTCGTTCTCACGGAGGCGGAGGGGAGAGGGCTTGTCGACAACACCTTCCGCACGCGATGGAAACGGCTTCGGCCCTCCCTTGCAGGAGAGCTCCATGAGCGCCTGGAATCGGCGCTGAAAGAAGAAGCTCCTGACCCGCGGCAGGAAGCTGCCGGTCTGCAACAGTCCGGTAGCCCTGTGCTGAGTTGAAGCGGCTCGAAGAGGGACTTCCATGACGAATGGGACACGGGATCGGGATTTGAGCGGTGGGCGAATAAAAGGCGTCTCCGGCCTCATCGTAACGGCTGAAGGAAATTTTTCTGCCCGCATGTTCGAGGCGGTACGCCTCGGACCTCTGGGGCTTGCGGGCGAGGTCGTCCGAATTCGGGACGGCGAGGCGGATATTCGAGCCTGCGAGGATACGACGGGACTCAGGGTGGGTGAGGACGTTCTCTTTACCGGCGAGCTTCTCGGCGTGGACCTGGGCCCCGGACTTCTGGGCGGCATCCTGGACGGAACGGGACGGCCCCTGCGTCGGCCGGGAGGGGATGGAATCCATATGGAACGGGGAAGGGGGGCTTCCGCCCTTCCGGAGGACAGGACGTGGCGTTTTGTCCCCTCCGTGGGGGACGGAGACGCGGTCGGCCCGGGCGATGTTCTGGGGACCGTCGTCGAGGGAAGCCGTTTTCCGCATCTCGTTCTCTTTCCGCCGAACCTCGCCGGGGGTAAAGTCGAGTGGATCGCCCCGGGCGACCGGACGGTGCGGGAATGCGTCTGTCGCCTCGAGGGCGGGACGGAAGTTGCGCTCAGTCATCGCCGGGAGCTGCGCGTTCCCCGGCCGTTCGGCGTCCGTCTGCCCCTGAATCGCCCTTTGCTCACGGGACAGCGGGTACTGGATACGCTTTTCCCCCTGGCTCTGGGAGGAGTCGCCGCTCTTGTCGGCGGATGCGGGACGGGCAAGACCCTGATGCAGCGATCTCTTGCTCGATGCTGCGGCGCCGACGTGCTCGTTTGGATCGGCTGTGGAGAGCGGGGCAACGAGATAACGGAGATCCTCGAGGAGTTTTCGACGCTGACGGACCCGCGCGGCATTCCCCTCATGGAGCGCGCGGTCCTGATCGCCAACACGTCCGACATGCCCGCGGCGGCGCGGGAAACCGGCATCTGTCTCGGCATGACGGTGGCCGAATACTACCGCGACATGGGGTACGACGTGGTCGTCACGATCGACTCGGTGTCCCGCTGGACGGAGGCTCCGGGCGAGGAGGGATTTTCCGTCTCTCTCGATTCGCGGCTTTCCCGCTGGTGCGAGAGGGCGGGATGCGTGGAAACCCTGGGGCAGCTCCCGCGGCGGGGTTCCGTGACGTTGATCAACGCGGTCTCCCCGGCGGGGGGCGATTTCTCCGAGCCCGCGACGCAGACGGCGCGGAGGCTGTCGGGCGCGTTCTGGGGACTGGACGGCGACCTGGCGAGGGCTCGACATTTTCCCGCAGTCAACTGCGGCATCAGCTGTTCCCTGTACGAGAGCGCCCTTTCGGACGCGCTGATCGCGGACGCGGGCGAGGCATGGCCGGAGCTGACGGAATATCTGAGGAGCGCGCTGTCTCGTGAGCGGGAACTCTCGGGGCGGGGGTATTTCGCGGGCGGGGGCGAGCTTTCCGGGGAAGATAAGTGGGCGCTTTATCACGTCGAAACCCTGAGGGTCGTCTACCTGCGGCAGGACATCCGGAACGCGGAGGACGCCCGTACCCCGCTTCGCCGTTCGGCGGCGCTGCTGCAGCTGTTGAGGGCCCTGGACGAAAGGGTGAAAAAGGCGATGGAGAATGGTCTTTGCTATGATGAAATCGTCGCCGTCTCCGTTCGGGAGGATCTGATGGGCCTGCGCGACCTTTCGGAAAAGAATTTCCCGGGTGAAGCCGAGGGGTGGCTTTCCTCTTTCAGTGCGAGGCTTTCCGCCCTGGAGGAGAACGCGAAGGCCGGGAGTTCAGAGCCTGAGAGCCCGATGGCGGCGCGGTGAGGTCACGTCGATGAGGTTATCTCTGTGAGACTTTTCAGGGAAGGGATACGCGCGGTAAAGGGAATCTCCGGCCCTCTCCTTTTCCTCGAAAACGTGAGGGAAGCCGGTTGGGGCGAGCTGGTTTCGATAGAGACGGACTCGGGGTCCCGGATGGGGCAAATTCTCCGGGCCAGGGACGACATCTGCGTCGTTCAGGTTTTTGACGGCACGATGGGCCTTGGGACGGAGAACACGACCGTGTGGCTGGAGCGCGACGTCATGAGGGTCGGCGTGGGGGATTGCCTGCGCGGGCAGATACTGAGCGGGCGCGGCCGGCCTCTGGATGGCGCGAATCTGTCCGGTTTCGAGGCCCACCTTCCGATCGGCGGACCGCCGATCAACCCCGCGCGCCGGGCGAGCCCCGGCGTCGCGCTGGAGACGGGGATCTCCTCGCTGGACCTGATGAACACGCTGGCTCGCGGGCAGAATCTGTCCATCGTCGCCGGCCCGGGATTGCCGGCCGCCGATCTGGCGATTCGAATCGCGCGGCAGACGACGGTTTTCGATCGAGCGGGAGCGGTGGAGGACTCCGAGTTTTTTCTTGTCTTTGCCGCCATGGGCATCACGAACAGAGAGGCGAACTCTTTTATGGACGCCTTCCGCGACGGGGACGATATTCCGGCGAACGGGGTTTTTCTCCTGAATACCGCGGGGGATCCCGTGGCGGAGCGCCTGCTGACGCCGCGCATCGCCCTGACGATCGCCGAATATTTTGCTTTCGCCAAAGGATACGATGTCCTCGTTGTGATGACGGACATGCTTCATTACTGCGAGGCCCTGCGCGAGATCGGCGCGGCGTGGGGCGTCCCCGGGCGGGGATATCCCGACGGCATGTATTCCGACCTCGCGGAAATTTACGAGCGCGCCGGCTGCATAGCGGGACGCCGGGGCAGCGTGACGCAGCTCTCCATCGTCGGGATGCCGAACGACGACATGACGCATCCGGTCGTCGATCTGTCGGGCTACCTCACCGAGGGGCGGATCGTTCTGGATCGCCGCCTGCACGAAAAGGGAATATTCCCCCCCGTGGACGTGCTTTCTTCCCTGTCGCGCCCGATGAACGGCTGTATTGGCCGCGGCCGGACGTTCGACTCGCACGGGGCGCTGGCCGACCAGCTCTGCGCCGCCTGCGCGAAGGCCGGGGACCTGCGTCGCCTGCGTCCTGCCGTCGACGACGACAGGCTGAACGATGTGGAAAAGCGGTATCTGCTTTTCGGGGAGCGTTTCGAAAAAATTTTTCTCGATCAAAAGGAAAAAAGGCGCACCCTGGCGGAGTCCGAGAACGCGGCGTGGGAGGCCCTGAGCGTCCTGCCCGCCTCCGAGCTTTACCGTCTCCCCCGCGCGCTGCGGGAGCGCAGACTGAAGGGGTAGCCGTTTTTATAAATGAAGATCGTCGTTCTCGCCGTGGGAAAGCCGAAGGATAAACGAATATCCGCCATGACGGAGGAATATCTGGAGCGCATCCGCCCACGCGGCATCGTTTCGGTGGAACACGTTCCGGACGTTTCCCCGGGTTCACCCGAGGAGAGGACCGAACGGGAGGGGCAGGAGCTGTTGAAGCGCCTTCGTCCGCGGGATCGGATGCTTCTCCTTCGGGATGACGGGAGGTCGTACGACAGTCCTGGCTTTGCGGGGCTGCTGTCGCGGGAGATGAACACGGCGGAGGGGCGGATCGTTCTGACGATCGGGGGGCCCTGGGGAAGCTCCGAGGCGCTGAAGCGGCGCTCCAACGAAGACCTGTCCCTCTCGCGCATGACCTTCACCCACGAGATGTGCCTTTTGTTTCTCGCGGAACAACTCTACCGCGCCTTTTCCATTTTGCAGGGTTCCGGATATCACCACTGAAACGGGGTTCCCCTGTGCATTCCCCCTGGTACAGAAAGCGGGAAGCGGGGTTTCGGCAGATGCGCCGGGAACCCCGCTTCTGTATTTTTAAATTCGTTTCCGCCATACGGCGATCATGCCGATCAGCGCGGAGAGGGCGAAGGGTGAAAAGCCGACGGAACACCCGCCGCCGGTGCTCTCTTCCCCGTCACCGGCTGCCGGAGGCTGCGGCGCCGGCACGGAGGGCAGATCGGGCGCCGGAACGGAGGGCGTGTCGGGCGCGGAGACGGGGTCGCTCACCGTGAAGGACAGAGGGGCCGTCAGGGAAAGACCGTTGCTGCCGGTGACCGCCAGAGTGTCGGTCCAGGTGTTCGCCCCCAGCCCCGTTTTGGGTCGGACGCCGACGGCGGCGCGACCGCCGGGGTCGAGCGCTGCGGAACCGAGCGGCGAGGCGATCTCGAAACTGGAACCCCCAAGCGTCGCCTGAACGTTCGACAGCCGTTCGCTGCCGACGTTGGTGATGGTGAACGTCTGAGCCGGCTGTTCGCCGTAACCCTCTGCCGCCTCGTCGAACGTCCTGCCGGTCGGATCGATGGCGGCTCTGTAGGTCGGCGTCGCGGTCACCAGGAAAGACAGAGATGCCGTCAGGGAAAGGCCGTTGCTGCCGGTGATCGTCAGGGTGTCGGTCCAGGTGTTCGCCCCAAGCCCACCCCTGGGTCGGATGCCGATGGTGGCGGTCCCGCCGAAGCCGATCGCGGTGGAACTGAGCGGCGAGCTGATCTCGAAACCGGAGCTGCCCAGCGTCGCTCTTACGCTGGTCAGTGGTGCGCTGCCGGTGTTGGTGATGGTGAACGTCCGGGCCGGTCGCGTGTCATATCCCACGACAGCCCCGGCAAACGTGCTGTCGGTCGGGTCGATGACGGCCCTGTGGGACAACCCCGTGTTCACCGTGAAGGAGAGAGGGACCGTCAGGGAGAGGTCATCGTTTCCGGCAATCGTCAGAGTGCCGTTGTAAGTTCCCACTCCCAGCGATGTTTTTGGCCTGACGCTGACCGTGGCCTTCCCTCCCGATTCGATCGTGGAGGGGCTGAGACGCGAGGAGATCTCGAAATCGGCCCCGCCAATCGCCGCCTGGACGCCGGTCAGTCGCCCGCTGCCGGTATTGGTGATGGTGAACACCTGAGTCGACCACGTATTGCCGTAACCCATTGCGGCGTCGGGGAATGTTTTGCGGGTCGGGTCTATGACGGCCCTGTAGGTCGGCGTCGTGGTCACCGTGAAAGAGAGGGGAGCCGTCAGCGAAAAACCGCCGTTCCCGGTGATCGTCAGGATGTCGGTGCATGTGCCCGCTCTCAGCCCCGTCCCGGGGCGGACGCTGATCGTGGCTTTTCCCCCGACGGAGATCGCGGCGGAGCTGAGACGCGAGGAGATCTGGAAATCGGAGCCGCCGAGCGTCGCTCGAAGGCCGGTTAGTCGCGCGCTGCCGGTGTTGGTGATGGTGAACGTCTGAGCCGGCTGCGCGCCGTAACCCACCGCGGCCCCGGTGAACGTTTTGTCGGTCGGGTCGATGACGGCCGCGTAGGTCGCTCCCCAGGCCCTGTCCGTTCCCAGTAAAAGTACCAGTACCCACACGAGCATCCCCGCTCTGCCTTTACGTCTGAACATACATTACCCCCGCTTTTGTCTGAAATTCGCGCCGCATTTTACTTACGCGGCCGCTTCCGTTCCGGCATTATTTTAGCGCAACATCGCCTCTTCAGCACCTGCCGGGGCTTTTCAAATTTGCGGGATTCGGGGTATTATCATATTTTGACGCGAAGCTGAAACTGTCACTCCCGGAGGGGATATTAAATGAAGTTCAACGGAAACATGGTGAAACAGGCACAGAAAATGCAGGCCCAGATGATGCAGGTTCAGCAGAAACTGGCCGAGGAGCGGGTCGAAGGGAACGCGGGCGGGGGGATGGTTCGGGCCGTGTTCACGGGGCAGGGGGACCTGATCGAGGTTCGGATCGATCCCGAAATCATCAGGCCCGACGAGGCGGGGATGCTCGAGGATCTGATCACGGTCGCGGTCAACGACGGCCTTCAAAAGAGCAGGGAGCTGGCCGGCGAGCGGATGGGCGTTCTCACCGGCGCGCTGGGATCGCTGGGGCTGGGGTTTTAGTTTGTCCTTCGATCGCCCTTCCGGTGACCCCATCGGACGTCTGATCGACTGTTTCAAAAAGTTTCCCGGAATCGGCAGCAAAAGCGCCAGGAGAATGGTCTTTTATCTGCTCCGGCAGGACGAGACCTTCCTCAGCGAGATGGGCGACGCCGTCGCGGGGCTGAAGGACGGGCTTTTTGTCTGCGGCGAGTGCGGTAACGTCTCCGACGCCAACCCCTGTTCGATATGCAGGGACGCGCTGAGGGACAGAACGACGCTCTGCGTGATTGAAAGCATCGATGATCTCGTGTCGTTCGAGCAGGCCGGCGTTTACAACGGGCTGTATCACGTTCTGGGAGGCCGGGTGTCGCCGCTGGAGGATCAGGATCTGAGCCAGGAGAGCGTCGACTTTTTGCTGCGCCACATCGAAAACGCGGAGGCGTCGGAGGTCATCATTGCGACGAACCCCCGAATGGAGGGAGATCTGACGTACTTTACGCTTCTGGAGATTTTAAGGGACAAAAGGGAAAAGGGGCTCAGAATTTCCCGGCTGGCTTTCGGCCTGCCCGTCGGGGGTTCCATAGAGTTCGCGGATCGAATGACGCTGCACACCGCGCTCGAATCCCGGACTCGCGCGAGATAGCGGCGGATTCCGACAGCAGAACGGAGAGAGAACATGATGAAGGAATTTTCGTTCCTGATCGTCGCGGGAGGCAGCGGCAGCCGCATCGGAGGGTTGGGAAAACAGTTTCGTTCCCTTGGAGGCAGGCCGCTGTGGCACTGGAGCGTCGATCTGGCCGAGTCCGCCGGGTTCGCCAAATTCGTTCGCGGGACGGGCGGCGAAATGGGAGTCTCCGAAATCGTTCTGGTTCTGCCCCCGGATCGTTCGGGACCGGAGGGGATGCCCCGAACCTCCCTGCCGCTTCGAGTCGTTTCCGGCGGACCGACGCGGCCGGAGTCCGTTCGAAACGGCCTGTCGGCCTGTACCCGCGACTGCGTGATGGTGCACGACGCCGCGCGCCCCTTCGCCTCGCCGCGGCTTTTGATGGATTTGATGGAAAATACCTCCGAGACGACGGGAGTCGTTCCCGTTCTGCCCCTGACCGAGGCCGTCAAGCGCATCGAGGACGGACGGACGAGCGCCGTCGACCGGGAGGGACTCTACGGCACGCAGACCCCGCAGTCCTTTTTTCGCCGCCCCCTGATTCAGGTTCTGGAGGAGCATGGGGACTCGGTTCGCGACGAGGCGGAGGCGTGGCTTGCCGCGGGGCGCGATCTGCGCTGCGTCGAGGGAGAGCGATTGAACTTCAAGATAACCTGGCCGGAGGACCTTCGCCTGGCCGCGGCTCTGGTCGCGGAGGACGAAAACCGGGGCGAAATCCGGACCGGAATTGGATACGACGTGCATCGTCTGACGCCCGAGCGCCCGCTCGTGCTGGGGGGCGTCGCGGTCGAGTCGCCGCTGGGGCTTCTGGGGCACTCGGACGCGGACGTGCTGGCCCACACGGTGGCCGACGCCATTCTGGGAGCCGCGGGGCTGCCCGACATCGGAAACCTTTTTCCCGCGGACGACGAAAAATACAGGGGGGCGGACAGCATGGAACTGCTTCGCGACGTCGCGGAGAGAGTGACGCGGGAAGGCTGGAGGGTCGTCTGGGTCGACGCGGTGCTGGAGGCTCAGGTTCCGCGCCTGAACGCCCGCCTGCCGGCGATGAGGGAAAAGCTCTCGGCCCTGCTGAATCCGGGCGGCGAGAACTGCGTGAACCTGAAGGCCAAGTCCGCCGAAAAGACGGGCGATCCCGGAGGGGCGCGCTCCATGGTCTGCCGGGCCGTGGCCACCCTTCGACGGAGGAACGCCGAATGATCCGGACGCGCTTCGCCCCGTCGCCGACGGGAGATCTTCATATCGGCGGGGCCAGGACGGCCCTTTTTAACTTTCTTTTCGCCCGCGGCGCGGGAGCGGATGGCAGATTTGTTCTGCGCGTCGACGACACGGACGCGGAGCGTTCGCGCGTCGAATACGAGCGACATCTGATGGAGGACCTGCTCTGGCTGGGGCTCGACTGGGACGAGGGGCCGGACAGGGGGCTCGCCGTCTCTTACCGTCAGAGCGAGCGCGCGCGTTTTTACGACGGGGCGCTCTCCGTCCTGCGGGAAAGGGGCGCGGTCTATCCCTGTTTCTGCTCCGGGGAGCGGCTGGAGGCCCTGCGGCGCGAACAGCTCGCGAAGGGCGATCCGCCCCGCTACGACGGGGCCTGTCGCGGCCTTTCGGAGGACGGAGTCGCGCAGAGGCTGGCCGCTGGGGAAAAACCCTGCTG
>JAITPZ010000071.1 GCA_031289165.1 Synergistaceae bacterium | reverse complement strand
CCGCCACTCCGACGTTGAAGAACCGATCCGGGCAGGCCGCCTGAAACAGGCCCGAACGGGTGGACGACGAAACGTCCGCGTCCAGCGCCACCACGTCGGCGTTGTCGCGCCCGTACTTCACCAGAGCCTCGCCGTAGACCTCGCGTATCGCCTTTGCCATCTCAGTTCCCCCCCAGCTCGGCGACGGCGCGTTTGTAGTCCGCCTCGCCAATGGCCTTGCCGTGCCATGTGTTCTGTCCCTCCATGAACGAGACCCCCTTACCCTTGACGGTTGCGGCCAGAATGACGACCGGCCGGCCGTCGGGCTGCGCGTTGACCAGGTCGATGGCGTCGCACAGGGCCCCAAGATCGTGTCCGTCGCAGGAGAGGGTCCGCCAGCCGAAGGCCGCGAACTTCGCGTTCATGTCGCCCTGCGGCATAATGTCGGCGCTC
The DNA here is from genome assembly GCA_031289165.1 of Synergistaceae bacterium. Taxonomy (GTDB): domain Bacteria; phylum Synergistota; class Synergistia; order Synergistales; family Aminobacteriaceae; genus JAISSA01. The sequence goes on along the minus strand of JAITPZ010000071.1, from coordinate 5,890 downwards.
TTTCCGTCGAGCTGAACCTCGTTCCGGTCGTAGATGGCGATCAGGTTGTCCGCTTTGAACTTCGCGGCGCTCATGCAGGCCTCCCACACCGTTCCCTCGTTGACGTCGCCGTCGCCCAGAATGGCGTAGACCCTCGCGTCCGTCTTCGAGAGGCGGAGCCCCAGAGCCATGCCCAGAGCGGCGGAAAGCCCCGCCCCCAGCGGCCCCGTCGAGAGGTCCACGCCCGGGGTGTGCTTCGTCGAGGGATGCCCCTGGAGGCGCGTGTTCAACCGGCGCAGGGTTTTCATCTCCTCCACGGGGAAGAATCCCTTTTCCGCGAGCACCCGATAAAGCATCGGCGCGGCGTGCCCCTTGCAGAGGACAACGCGGTCCCGGTCGGGTTTGTTGGGATCGGCGGGGTCCACCCTGGCCTTTTCGAAATAGAGCGCCGTCAATATTTCGCACACCGAAAGGGACCCTCCCGGATGCCCCGTCTGCGCCGCGTACAGCGTGTCGATCACGTCCCTGCGGAACTTTTTGCAGAGCCCGTCAAGGTACGTTTTTCTTTCCGGAGTTAAACTCATCTCATGCCTCCAAAATATGCAAAATGGCCGGATTCCGATCGCCTCAGGCGACCAGGGTCTTTATCTTCGAAAAATCGCCCGTTGCCGCGCCCTCCAGCACCGAGCCCATGTACTCGTCGACCTGATCGGTCTCCATCGGGGCGGGCATGTTCTGGAGCTTCATCCTGAGCTGCGGATCCTTCGCCGCCGCCAGGGCGCGCGTCACGTGGGCGGGGGTGAACTTCGGGAAGTCGCTGAGCTTCGTCTCCGCGCCGATGGAGCGGGCGAAGGCCATCATCCCCTCCGCCACGGCCACGGCCAGTTCGCGTCCCGAAAGCGCCTCGAACCCCGGCTTCATGTATCCCGCCGCGGCGTAACGCTCGCCCATGACCTTCAGGTGCTTCCCGATGGAGCCCGCGAACAGGACGGCGTAGTAGGGGTTCATGATGCCGCAGGCGCGCCCGTGGGACGTGACGTCGACCAGGGAGAAGCTGGTCAGGTGCGCCCCGTTGGTGCCCCCGATCATGATGGCGTACCCGCCGAGGTCGGTGGCGAGCCCCAGCGCCTCGCGGGCCTCCAGGTCGTTCGGGTCGTCCACGGCGCGTTTCGTGTATTTCAGCACGAGGTCCAGAACCACCTCCGTGAGCTCCCTGCAGAGGTCGTATTTGTCGGCGCTCGCGCCGTAGAATACCTCAATGGCGTGCGCCACGGCGTCGAGAGCGCCGTCGATGGTGAGCGAGGCGGGCATGCTCGTCGTGACGCCGTAGTCGAATACGGCGTGGGAGGGAATGACGGCGTCGTCCACGATCAGCTTCTTCTGACCGGCGACGGGATCCGTGATGTTGGAATATTTCGTGAGGTGAGCCCCGCTGCTGGCGGAGGTCTCGACCGCGATATGCGGCATCAGTTTTTTCCCGGTGCGCTTCAGGGCATCGGTGGCCACGTTCGTGCCGAACCAGGCGTCGATCTCGGGCGATTCCGTCCCCAGCGCGCGAAGGAGCGCCGCCGCCTTCACGGCGTCGATGCCGCTGCCTCCGCCGACGGAGACCACGCAGTCGGGCCCATAGTGAAGAAGGTACGATTCGAGGCGATAGACGTCCTCCCGCGGGGCGTTCGGTTTGGCCCCCTCGACGCAGCGATCCGGAGTCAGCTCCAGCCCCGCCTTCTTCAGCGCGGCGATGACCCGGTCCACGATGGGCTTCGACGTTTGCGTGTCGCCGACGACAGTGACCTTCTTCCCCTGTTTACGGGCGATCTCCCCGACCTGTTCCAGAACTCCGACCCCGAAGGTGTAGCTGTCGCCTTTGAATTTCTTCAAAAGCTCCGCCGCGCGTTCCTGTGCTTTTAAATTCGACATTTCAAAATACTCCTTTTCCATACCAAATTTGAGGTCTTTTCGACGTCCTCCGGATGTTCTTTCATGATTCTGCCGGCCTCCCCGGCGTCGCGCGCCGAATGGCCCCCGGAAGCCGCTGTACGCAGATCTGCCGGACCAGCATGACATCGTGGAGGGTCTGCATCATGGAAATGATAAGAGATATGAAGATATTACCTGAAAAAATACTACCATCCCCCTCCGGGCATGTCAAGAAAAACGCCGAGGGCAGACAGGCCGACACAGGGAAAGGTTACCATGCGGTGACGCAGACCGGAGTGGGGACGTGAATTTCGGCGGTCTTTTTCAGGGCTCCCGTGTCCGGGTCGATCCTGAAGATCACCACGTTGTCCGTGTCCTGGTTGGCCGCCAGCAGGTGGCCTCCGTCGGGGGTGATCGAGAAACTTCTCGGGGTCCTGCCTCCGCTGGGTACGCTGCCCCGCAGGGACAGCAACCCCGTCGGCTCGACCTTCAGGATGGAGACCGTATCGAGCCCTCGAATGGAGGCGTACAGATATTTTCCCTGACTCTCGCCCCCGGGCAGGATCCGGATGTCCGCGCCGATGCTGCCGCTTTTGTCCGTCCCTTCGGGGACGAGCGGGACCGTCTGGCGGAGCGTGAGGCTACCGATGCCGTCGTAGTCCAGAACGTCCACCGTGATGTTCAGTTCGTTGATAACGTAGCAATATCGGCCGGAGGGATGGAATACGCAGTGCCGGGGCCCCGAGCCCGGCGCGGAAACGAAGCTGCCTGAGCTGTCCATCAGACCGCCCGCTCCGAAGTCCGTTTTGTAGATCACGATCCTGTCGATGCCGAGGTCCGGGACGAACGCGCAGCGTTCCCCGCCGTCGAACACCAGAGAATGCGCGTGCGGGCCTTTCTGCCTTGTGGGATGGACGCTTTTGCCCTCGTGCTGAAAGAATCGGCTGGCCGCTCCGAGGGTCCCGTCCGCTTCGACGGGAAAGACGCAGACGCTGCCGCTCATGAAGTTCGTCACCGTCACGTGGGTGCTTTTACCGCCATTGCCGTTAATGTTGATGTGGCAGGGATCGGTTCCCCCGGTGGGGCGGCTGTTCAAAAAACGCAGCTTCCCGCTGCCCGGCTCCACGGCAAAGGCGCTGGCCGCGCCCGACTCCTGCCCCTCGTATTCTTTCAGCTCGTTGACGCAGTACAGAAAGCGTCCGCAGGGAGAAAGGGTCAGATAGGAGGGATTGGGCACGTTCCGCGTCGTGAAGGCGTGCGTCAGTCCCCCCGTGTCGGGGTTCATCCTGTAGAGGTAAATTCCCTCTCCCTTCCCGTTCAAAACGTCCCCCGTCCCGAACAGAATCGGCTGCGTATAGGTCCCGATGTAAACAAAAAATTCCCGAGTCATAACAGGCTCCTCATTTTATATGTATTTTAAGATGGAATCAGGGGGTCCACGACCCCCTGCGAGGTCCGGGGCGGAGCCCCAGGTTCTTTACGCCGTTGCGCGCTCGAGGATTTTGCACCGAAAGAGCCTCGTTCCTCCATCCGTCTCTTTGCCGTCCAGCCTTTTCATGAGATGGCTGCAGGCCACGTCCAGCATTTTGTCGATGGGCTGCTCCACCGTCGTCAGGGAGTAACTTTTCCATGCGCCCTCCCCGATGGCGTCGAAGCCGACGACGGCGATATCGCCGGGGATCGAGAGCCCGTACTCGTGCCGCGCCGCGTCCATCGCCCCCATGGCCATCAGGTCGTTCGATGCGAATACGGCCCGCGACCCCGCGTCGAAGCCCGCGGAGTCCAGCAGTTCCCGCATGGCCGTCCGTCCGGATTCGTAGGTGTAGTTTCCGCAGACGAACCGAACGTCGCCGAAGCCCAGCTCGGCCAGTCGCTCGGTAAACCCCTGCCGCCGGTCGGCGCTGATGTCCGACAGACGTCGGTCGCTGCCGATGTACGCGAAGGCTTTGTAACCCCTCCCGGCCAGGTAGTCAGCGACGTCGCGCGCGGCCGCCCGGTTGTCTGAGCAGATCGAAAACACGTGCGAACTCCGGATCTGGCGGTTGAAGATCACGACGGGGAGGCTGATGCGGCTGCACTCCTCCGTGATCTCCACGGACACGGCCGCCGAGACGATCAGCAGCGCGTCGACCTTGTACTGGAGGACCTGCTGAAAAATATCGTCGAAGCCAGCCTCGAAGTCGGTCAGGAAAAACAGAATCTGCTTGCCGGCTCGCGTCAGCCTGCCCGATATCCCGTTGAGGATGGACGAGTAAAAGGTGTGGGTCGAGTCGACCGAGACCACGGCGATGAGGTTCGTCCTTCGGCTGGTCAGGCTGCGCGCGATGGCGTTGGGCCGGTAGCCCAGCTCGGAGGCGGCCGTCATCACCCGGTCGACGGTGCCCTGTCTGACGACGCTCTTCCCGCTGAATACGCGCGAGACCGTCGCCTGCGAGACCCGCGCCCTCCGCGCCACGTCGACGGACGTCACGGCGTTTTCACTCTTCCTCGCCTCCACGCTTCAGCCTCTTTTCTGTATTAAACCTGAGGCTCCGCCTCAAACTCCGCAGGGGGCGCGCCCCCCTGACCCTTTTATTAAAAGATTTATGGAGATTTCGATGCTCGAATTTTTTTCAGGGCGTGGATGATGAAGTCGTTGCGCAGTTGCCGGAGCGCATTCATGTCCTTTACGGACCAGTCGTAGATGCCCTTTCCCGTTTTATGGCCCAGATTTCCCTCCGCCAGGAGGTCGCGCATGAGGGGCGCGGCCTCCGTCCTCGCGCTGATGGCCGGCAGCACCGTGTCCTGAACGGAAGCGCAGAGGTCGATTCCCACGGCATCGACGTGTTCGAGCGGGCCCCAGACCGGGAAACGAATCCCCATGCCCGTCTTGACGGCCCTGTCCACGTCCTCCGGGGAGGCCAGGCCCATCTCGACGATGTTGACGGCCTCCCGAATGACGGCCTGTAAAATACGGTTCCCAAGCTGCCCGGGCAGGTCCCGCTTCACCAGAACGGGCGCCTTGCCCCAGCGCTCCAGCTCATCTCTGACGGCGACGGCCACGTCTATAGAGCTTTTGTCGCCGACCACGACCTCCACGAGGGGCACGAGATGGGCGGGGAACCAGAAATGGGCCGTAACGGCGCGCTCCGGACGCTTCATCTTCGCGGCGATGTCCGAGATGCGAAGGCCGGAGGTGTTGGACAGGATCGGCACGTCCGCAGGCAGCCGGTCGTCGAGCCAGGCGAAAAGGTCCTGCTTGGTCTCCAGGTTCTCGACGATGGCCTCGATGACCCAGCGGGCACGGGGAAGAACCCCCTCCAGATCGGACGTGCCGGACAGAAGCTCCTCCGCCCGCCCCGCGGCTTCCGGCGTGGTCAGTTCGTTGTCCAGCAGCTCGCGGCACTGCGCGAGGGCGTCCTTCCGCGCGCGCTCCGCCTTTTCCCCAAGCCGGTTGAACAGGACCGTCCTGTTTCCCGCCAGCGCGCTGACGGCGGCGATTCCGACCCCCATCAGGCCGGAGCCCGCGACGACGACGGCGTCTCTGTCTGCGTTTTCCATCGCGGCCCCTACGCGTCCTCTCCGTTGGGCAGGAACACCACCTTCATCACGTTGTCCCTGCGCCTGACGAAGGTGTCGAGGCCCTCCGCGAATTTTTCCAGCGGGTACGTGTGGGTCACCATGTCCCGCACGGCGATGTTGCCCCGCGAGATCAGGGAAAGCACCTTCCAGCTCACGTTCGGGTTTGCCCGCGAGCCGTGGATGGTGATCTCGTTGTGGGTGACGTACTTAAAGGGCAGCGGCTCCATGACGTCGTCCGTCGCCACGCCCAGCAGGGTCACGACTCCCCCCCTGCGGACCATCCGGACCGCCTGGTTGAAGGTCCCCGGAGCGCCCGAACACTCGAAGCACTCGTCCACCCCCAGGCCGCCGGTGAGCTCCCGGACCCCCGCCACGGGGTCGGTCGCGGTGAAGTCCACGACGTCGCCGGCCCCGAAGGTTTTGGCCGACG
>JAITPZ010000057.1 GCA_031289165.1 Synergistaceae bacterium | reverse complement strand
TGCTGACGTTCAATTTGGATCGTCAGCAACAATACTGATATAATAAAAATACTGAAATTAGTGTTCTTAGAGGAAATGTACCCGGAGTCATTAATTCAAAATTCGATATAAGCTATTGTTGCAGCTAATGTTAGTGGATATTTTTATAGAAAACTTCAGATTCAACAGGGACTGCGTTTCTCGGATGGAACTCGCCGGCTTCGGCGCATCGCGGGGATTCCCGAGACAATTTGAAGATAGAGGTTCGTGAGGGGTATCGATGAAGCAGAAAAAATCCAGAAAGAAAAAAGTACACAGGGAACGCGAAAAAGAATTTTTTGATTTCGAATCCCTGCCGCCTTCTGTTCAGTATACTGTCGACGGGCATAAAGTCTTTGACCTGAGAGACCTGCGACAACTGCGCTTTACCCTGGGCGATGGCAGTGAAGAAGAATACTTTACTTTGGGAGATCTGTGGCAGGCAAGGTGGAAAGTCATCCTGGAGGCAATGCCAGATTTGCGGAACTCCCGAAACGACGTTCAGGACAAACTGCTCGACGTGCTCTACGACAAAATGCGCGTGAGATGGCTAAAAAGGATGGAGGCAGAGGTGTCCCTGAAATCGATGGAAACGGAGGGGCGTTCCGTTCGTATTCTTATACGAAAGGGATCGTCCGGGGACGACATGCTTTTTCATCGACTCAAACTTGAACCGATGTTTTGTGCTTTTTTCCTGCTGTCGTTTTCCGTTCTGACGTTTCCGCCCCTGTCACTGCTGTCGTTTTTTTTCGACGTTCGATATATGCCTCTGGCGCTCCTTCTTCTCATGGAGGCAGCGACGGTAATGTATTTTCTCGCTCCGCCGAAGCACAGATCATGCGGTCAAATGCTGTTGGGTTGCGTCATCCCCGTCGTTTCCCTGATTTGTCGGCTTGTGAGCTCCAGCGGCCCGGAATGGAGCACCGTCCTCTGCCTTGGAGCGTTCACGGTCGTATACCATGCTTTCATACACAGGCTAACCTTAAGCATTATCCGGATATTGAAACACGTCGCCCCTCTCGATCCTTTTGAATGCGACTACATCTCGGCACTCAGGTGCCTGCCGTAAAACGACTCGTTTGGGGGCTCGCGCGAGCATCAGCCGCGCCGTCGATGCATACCCGTCAAAAACAGCCCGCGCGTTCCTGGGGCGCGTCGCGTTTCGGCAGCTCCACGCGGAAGCGGCTGCCCTCGCCGGGGGAGCTTTGCACCGTGACCGCGCCTCCGTGGGTCGCGACGATGGACTGGACGACGGCAAGCCCGATTCCTGAGCCTCCGGTCGTGCGGTTGCGGGATTTGTCGGCGCGGTAGAACCGCTCGAATACGAACGGCAGATCCTCTTCAGAGATGCCGATTCCATCGTCTTCGACGTCGAGGCGCACGGTTTCGTCCGTCTCCGAAAGCGCGAGGCGGATCGTTCCCCCCGGTTGCGTGTACTTCACGGCGTTGGACACCAGGTTGACCAGAACCTGGCTGATCCGGTCCCGGTCGGCGGAAACTTCGGAGCAGTCGCCCTCGACGGATGCGCGCAGGCCCCTGGCGCTCATCTCCGTCTCGAAGTTTCGGAGCGTTTTTTCCGCGAGTTCCCTGAGAGAGACCTGCGTCCTGTCGAGCTTCAGATTCTCGCTTTCGACCTTCGCCAGCTTTTCCATGTCGAACACCAGCCTGCCGATGCGCTCGATCTCCTCGTAACAGCTCGAAAGGCGTTCGCGCGTGGGCTTCCACAGGCCCTCCATCATCGCCTCGATGTGCGTTCCGACGATGGTGAGGGGCGTGCGCAGCTCGTGGGCGACGTCGGCGGTGAGCTGTTTTCTCAGGGATTCCTGAGCGCCGATCGAGCGGGCCAGGTGGTTGACGGAAAGCGTCAGCTCGTCCAGCTCCCGGATGTTCGAGCCTTCCGAAAGCCGGACGGCGTAGTCGCCGCCGGACATCCGCTTCGTGACGTCGACCGTCTTTCGCAGGGGGTCGCTGAGGCGTCGGGCCAGAAAGAAGCCGGCCGCGACGGCGAGCGCCAGAGAAAAAACGCCGCTCCCGACAAGGGCCGTGTTCAGGGCGTCGAGGAAAAGAAAATCGTTTTCGCTGAAGAAATAAGGGGCGAACCAGCTGATGCGGACCGTCCCAATCTCCCGCCCTTCCCTCTGCAGGAGAAAGGACTTCGTCGTGAACGAGCCCTCGGTGTGGGGATACCCCCGCATTTTACGGGAAATGTCCCCCATCATCTGCGTGCAGGCGTTCATATCGCAGACCTCCGCGTCCCACAGCATCTCTCCCCGCAGGTCGTACGCCCTGACGATGTAGCCGTCGTAGAGCGCGTACATCCCGATCGCGTGCAGATACTCCAGGTTCCAGCTCTCCGTCGCGGCGTCGTACTGCCGGCTCACGTTCGTCAGGATTTCCTCCGTCCTCCGCTGCTGCTGCCTGGCGATGTAGTTCCCGAAGTGGTGGTTGATGAGGATATGCGACAAAACGGCGACCACCGCCACGGTCAGCAGCGCCACAAAGGCAATATGCAGCGACAGCTTCGTTTTCAGAGCATATTTCGCGTGTTCTACGCGTTTTCGCTCGGGCCGCTTCGGGTCAGAAATCTTCACGGCGCTCGCCTCCGAATCGGTAGCCCACTCCGTGGATCGTGAGAATATAAGCCGGGTTTTTGGGGTTCTCCTCCATTTTCTGGCGGAGGTTTTTGACGTGGCTGTCGATCGCCCGGGGAAACCCGTCGAACTCGTCCCCCAGCGCGGCGTCGATCAGCTGCTCTCTCGTAAACACCCTGCCCGGGTATCGGGCGAGGGTCTCGAGGATTTTGAACTCGTTGGGGGTCAGGTTTATCGTCTGTTCTCCCCTTCTGACGGTGCGGCTCTCGAAGTCGATCTCGAGCGCCCCGTCCTCGAATACCAGCCTGTTCCCCGGCGGAAGAAGGTACTTCCCCGTTCGGCGCAGCGTGGCCTCGACGCGCGCAAGGAGGGCCTTCAGGCTGAAGGGCTTCGTGATGTAGTCGTCCGCGCCGATGGAGAGCCCCTTCAACATGTCCTCCTCCTCCACTTTGGCCGTCAGCATGATGATGGGAACGTGGGATTTTTTGCGTATGGCGGTGCAGAACTCCTCCCCGGACATGCCGGGAAGCATGAGGTCCAGAAGAATCAGCGCCACGGTCTCCCGCTCGAAAATCTCGAAGGCCTGCGCGGCGTTTTCCGCGCTCGACACGGCAAACCCCCTGCTTTCCAGAAAGGAGCTGACCACCTCGATAATTTTCACCTCGTCGTCGACGACGAGTATTTTTTGACGTTCTTCTTTCATCAGATACCGATCAAGCGTGAGTTAAAATGCGCGGCGCCCTCTCTCAGGCGCCGCGCAAAACTCAAACCCTGACCTCGTAGCCCTCTTCCTCGATTGCCTCGCGGATTCGAGCGTCCGACACCTTCGCGGCGTCGAACTCCACCGCGGCCGTTTTGGCGTCGAGTTCGACCTTCACGCTCGCCACTCCGTCCAGAGCCTTCACCGCGTCCGTGACCGCCTTCACGCAGTGAGAGCAGGACATGCCCTCCACGTTGAACACCTTCTGCACCATTTCAAAACCTCCATTTTAAAAATCTCTTTGCGGGACTTTTTCGATTTTTCGACCCCGCCATATTGTTCTATTTTAAATCAAACGGCTTCAGAAACTTGTCCGCCTCGAACTTTCTTCCGCGGGCGTCCTCAAGCGGGACTCTGGCGAACGTCCAGCCCTCGACTTTCGCGGGGTCCACTCCGGCGTCGATCAGTATTTTGGGGTCCAGCACGAACACGAGATCCTTGTCGTTTTTGCTCATGTCTTTGGCCCACTCCAGAAGGTTGCCCTCGGACACGGTGACGCCGTAGTGGTCCAGCGCGGCGTGGTAGCCCACCGTCTCCCTGTCGAGCTTCACGATCTGCTCGAACGACGCGAGGGCCGTAATTTCTCCGTCGTACTGCAGGGGTTCGGTCGACAGCTTTTTCCCCGTCATGAGCTTGCCCCTGTCCAACATCCCCTTCATCTCCGCGGGCAGCCTGTTCAGGTCAAGGCCGGCGTTTACGAAGGGCTCCGCGTCGTAGCAGAGGTACACGTCGAACATGCGTTTGTCGTTCGCCTCCCTGCGCCACCAGAAGGCCGCCCCTCCGTCCGGCGCGGTCAGTATCCACACTTTGTCCATCTCGTCGGCGACCGGGGGAAAGTCCAGCACGTCAATCGTCTCCTTAAACGACGCGATGGCGGTCTGCCCGATGATATCCGTGTTGAGCGCCGCCTCCGCGGCCCCTCCCGCAAAAAAAATCGCAAAACTCAGTATTGCCGCAACTTTTATTTTCTTCATTATCAAACCCTCCAAAAATTTAATTTAACTGACCAACCCCGGGGCTCTGCCCGCTCACTAAAAGACCTCGCAAGGGGTCGCCGGACCCCCTGGCCCCTTTATATTGTTACATTATTCAATATCAGCTGCGATTTGGTCTGAAGCGTCGGAGGCGCAGCGCGTTCGACAGGACCGAGACCGAGCTGAGCGACATCGCCGCGGCGGCCAGAATCGGGTCGAGCAGGGGGCCGCCGAAGATGTGCAGCAGGCCGCCCGCCACGGGGATCCCCGCCGTGTTGTAGGCGAAGGCCCAGAACAAATTTTGTTTGATGTTGCGTATGGTGCTCCTGCTGAGCTGGATGGCCGTCGGTACGTCCATCAGGTCGCTCCGCATCAGAACAATATCCGCCGACTCCATCGCCACGTCGGTCCCCGAGCCGATCGCTATCCCGACGTCCGCCTGCACCAGAGCCGGCGCGTCGTTGATTCCGTCCCCGACCATCGCCACCCTGCGGGGCGTTCCTTTGGGCGTGGTCTCCGACTGGAGCTTCTTCACCTCGTTCGATTTGTCCTGAGGCAGCACCTCCGCGAGAACTCTGTCGATGCCCACCTGGCGCGCGATGGCGTTCGCAGTTCTGAGGTTGTCGCCCGTGATCATCGCCACGCTGATGCCCATTTCCCGCAGAACCCGTATGGCGTCCGCGCTGCTCTTCTTCACGACGTCCGCGACCGCGACGATTCCCGCGAGCCTGTCGTCGAGAACCACGTACATGGGCGTCTTGCCCTCCTCCGCCAGACGGTCGGACTCGGACTCCAGATCGCCGAGGGAAAATCCCTTCTCGGTCATCAGCTTGCGATTGCCGGCATAGAGATGGGAACCCTCGATCGTGGCCTCGATGCCAAGGCCGGTGAGAGCCTGAAAGTTTTCCACCCTGAGGGACTCCAGCTTTTCCTCCTCGCCCTTTCGGACGATAGCCTCGCCCAGAGGATGCTCGGAACTCTTTTCGGCGGACGCCGTGAGCTGAAGCAAACGATTCCGGTCTACTCCCCGCGCCGTCACGATGTCCGTGACCTCGGGCTTTCCCTCCGTGATCGTCCCGGTCTTGTCGAACACGATAGTGTCGATTTTGTGCGTCGTCTCCAGCGCCTCGCCGCCCTTGAACAGGATGCCGTACTCCGCGCCCTTGCCCGTGCCCACCATGATGGCCGTGGGCGTGGCGAGCCCGAGGGCGCAGGGGCAGGCGATGATGAGGACGGAGATGAAGATGGTCATGGTGAACCGCACGTCCCTTGTGTGCCAATACCACGCGACGGCTGCGGCGACGGCCAGAACGCAGACCACGGGGACGAAAACTCCGGATACGATGTCGGCCATGGCCGCTATGGGGGCCTTCGAACCCTGAGCGTCCTCCACCAGTCTGATGATCTGGGCGAGGGCCGTGTCGCTTCCCACCTTCGTGGCCTCGAAGCGAATCGCGCCGTTTTTGTTGATGGTAGCCGCGTAGACCTTATCGCCCGCCTTCTTGTCGAGCGGGATACTCTCGCCCGTCAGCATGGACTCGTCCACGGCGGAATGCCCCTCTGTGATCACGCCGTCCACGGGGATTTTCCCGCCGGGCCGGACCAGAATCACCTGCCCGATCTCCACCTCGTCGATAGGAATCTCGATTTCGTTCCCATCCTGTATCACGGTCGCGGTTTTCGGCGCGAGGCCCATCAGCTTCTTAATGGCCTCCGAGGTTTTTCCCTTCGAGACGGCCTCCAGGGTTTTTCCCAGAAGGATCAGCGTGATGATGACCCCGGCGGACTCGAAATAGAGGTTATTGACGGCCCCGAAGTTGCTCAGGAAAAGATCG
>JAITPZ010000037.1 GCA_031289165.1 Synergistaceae bacterium | reverse complement strand
GGATCCCGCCACAACATATCCCCCGGCGGTCGTCTGTTGGACGGAGTAAGCATGATCCTGCCCTTCGCCCCCCAGAGATCTCTGCCACTCCATGTTCCCCTCCGCGCTCAGTTTGACGACCCAGAAATCGCGGTTGCCGTGATTGCCGGAAACGTCTCCGTCATTGCTTTCAGAGTATCCCGCGACGATATATCCCCCGTCGGTCATCTGCCCAATCGACTCGGCAACGTCGTCTTTCGAACCACCCAGAGATTTCTCCCATTCCAGAGTTCCGTCTTCCTTCAGTTTGATGACCCAGAAATCTATAAGTCCGTGGTTTTGAGACGCATCCGCGTTCCTGCTTTTTGAACCTCCCGCGACAATGTAGCCGCCATCGCGGGTCTGTTGGATGGCATGAGCCTCATCGACATTGCGCCCACCGTAAGCGCGCTCCCATTCCACAGCAGGTTCGGCAGAGACGGGAGGCGCTAGGAACATCTCAAATCCCGGCACCAGAAACACGCCAATAAACAAAGCCTGATAATATCTGTTGAAAGATTTTCTCAACTCAGGCACCTCCAAAAATTGGTTTTTCGTAACTATACAACAGTCAATACGTTTGAGCGTGGATTAAGAAACAGGTTGGCGATGGCGTCAAACAAGGTTTCACCCTGTTTGACGGCTGACCCAATGACCGATCCGATGCCGGCGAAAGATTCCGCGCCGCTTCAGAAGCGTATTGTTTTATCGTAGCCTTTCGGAAGATATTTGTAGGTCAGGACGTAAATTGCGCTGCTGAGGCGATTCAGGAATTTTATGATGTCCGGGCGTTCGACGCCTTCCGGCGTCTCGAAGGCGCGGCAGGCGGCGAGTTCCGCTTCCCTCGCCTTCGTCCGCAGGACGTTGAGCTCCGCGGCGGTCTTCCCCATCGAGTAATGGGCGCGGATATGGCCGATGCCGAAGTACTTCGCGGGATAATGCGAGCGTTCGCGAAGTTCGTCCCCGGAAAGCCCCCAGAGCGTGAGCTCGTCGCACGGCTTTCCCGTCGCTTCGCAGGTCAGGAGGTCGCAGAGCTTCGTTCGCACTTCCTCCAGATCCTCCGATGCCTCCGCTCCCGGGCCTTTCAGCAGCCGGACCTGACGCTCGACGACCTCGGCGCACAGGCTGTCGAGGAGCCCTCTGAACTCGATTCGGGGATCGCTCTTGCCCACGATGTTTCCCGCCGAGAGGTACGTCGTATGTTCCCGTTTTTCCGTGGTCTGTCCTGCGCTCTGCATCATTATTCTTCCCTTCATTGAAAATATCTGCACATCCCCCGTAATCGCGAGGACTTCACGTCCGGCGTCCCATCGCCGCGCGGGCAACAGTCAATACCGGAATCTGGTTCAGGATACAGGGGTTTAACTTAAGTTCACTGCAAGAGGCTAAAAGTTTTCCTCGACAGTGAGCTGTTTTCAGCTATTTTAACTTCAGGCTTTTCACTTGAATTCACTATAGCATATCGTCCAAACCCTCAAAACCCATGAACGTTTTCGAATATTGTACATTTATCTGACCTTCTTCCTGTACATGTATACGAAGTCGAAACGTGTAAAAGCGATAGACTTTGTAACATCGAATCACTCCTGACTGCCGGAAAGGCATGACGGACAGAAAAGAAAGGGGAAAGGAAAAATGAGGAGAAGCAAAGTATTACAGTCAGTATTTTCGGTTGTTGCGTGCGTGTGCGGCCTGACGATGGCGGGAGAAGCCTTTGCTGCGCGGCGGGTGGCTCCGGATTCCGGAGAGGTGAAAATCTATCAGTCGAGGAATTTTACGGGCAGGAAGCAGTTTCTCAAAGTGGGAAAATATCGCGCGGAAGAGCTTCGCATTGGGAACGACAGGCTGAGTTCAATTCAGGTCGCGAAGGGGTACAAAGTCACCCTGTTCGAGCACGACGACTTCATAGGCCGCCGGAAGGTATTTACCGAAAATACGTCTTCGGTGGGAAGCGATTTTGACGACAGAACGTCCTCGATCATCGTCGAACGGGTGGCTCAGCCGAGGAAACAACCGCAACCGCGCCCTCAGCCCCGGCCGGGCCGCAGTCGCCGCTGAATACCAAGCGGAAGGCGCATAATAACGCGGGCAGGGGAGGGGGCCTTCATCCACAGGGCTCCTTCCCCTTTCTTCTGTCCGTGTTTACGGGCGAGAACCGAAGACGCAGGTGGGGAAGTTGCAGGACTCGCAGCCGCGGCAGAGTCCGCCGACGCCCCAGCGCCTCATTTCCGCGTTCGTGGGGGGCAGCCCCGCGTAAATCCGGTGCATGATCGCGTCCAGAGCCGTGATGTCGGAGTGTACCGCGCAGGCGGGGACGCCGAGCAGAGTCGTGCCGCCCCGTTTCGCCAGCATCAGGTTCGAACCCGGCAGAACGGGAGCGCCCCTGAACACGACCTCCGTGGCGACGTCGCGAATGGCGGCGGGGGTCAGGTCGTCGGCGTCGACGCTCATGCCCCCCGTGCAGAATACGACCTCCGCGCCCCTGTCGATCCAGCTTTCGACGCAGGCGCGAATCCGCTCTCTGTCGTCGGGGACGATTTCATGTCCGATGAGGGGCGCCCTGTAAAGGCCCAGCTTCTTTTCGAGCTTTTCCGGAAACGCGTCCTTCACGCGCCCTTCCCAAATCTCGCGCCCCGTGGTCACCAGCGCCGTTCGAAGGGGCCGGAAGGGCAGCAGCTCGAAGGGGCGGGCGTGACGTTCGGCGTGCCGCACCGTTTCCTCGCTGACGACCAGAGGCCCCACGCGCCACGCGGCCACGGTCTCGCCCTTCCGGACGGGAATTTTATCGGGAAGCGTCGCGAACACCCAGTTTTCGTCCTCATTGATCGCGTGTATCGCCCCTTCGTCGAACGACAGCAGGCCGTCCTTTCCGGCGACGAGACTGCATTTGCCCTCCGACGGTCCCTTAATCGTGAAATCCGCCCCCTCCATACAGGCCGCAACGCAAAGCGCCGCCTCGTCCTCGTGCGCCTCGCCGGGCTCCAGCTCGAGAATCGAGAGGTGTTCCCGCCCCATGCGCTTCAGGAGCGCCACGTCCCCGGGCAGAACCACGTGCCCTTTTTTGAAGCGGGCGCCCTTGTATCCGCTGTCCGTATCGATCAGAGTCAGGTCGTGAGAAAGCGCCGTTCCCACGGCCTCCTCCACGCCGATAATTTTTGCCTTCACGATGCGCGCCTCCCGGTTGGTGGATTGTTCCCGTCAATTGCCCGATTTTTCTCAGATTTTACCCCACGGAGGGAAATTATAGTGCATTCAGGTAAAAAGCCTGAAGTTAGAATAGCTGAAAACGGCTCGCTGTCGAGAAAAATTTTTAGCCTCTTACAGTAAACTTGAGCTAAACCACTATATGCCGCCCCTGCGGCGAACGGCGGGGATGAAACGGGCGGATCCTTATATCGGGAATCGTTCTATCGGTTATAATATGCACTCGGAGATGCCGAATCGGGTAAGTCCCAAAAGCAGGTCGTTTAAGGGAACGCGCGTTCTCTGAAATTTTAAAATTCAATTATGAGGTGATTTTTTTGTCGGGACATTCCAAGTGGGCGAACATAAAACACAGGAAGGCGGCACAGGACGCGAGGCGCGGAAACCTTTTCCAGAAGCTGGTTCGCACGATCATCGTCGCGGCCAGGGAGGGGGGCGGCGACCCCGCGATGAACATGCGCCTGAAGACGGCGATCGACCGGGCGAAGGCGGTGAGCGTCCCCATGGACAACATTATCCGGGGCATCAAGCGCGGCACCGGGGAAATCGAGGGAGCGGCCTACGAGGAGCTGACCTACGAGGCCTACGGTCCGCACGGCATCGCCCTTCTTATCGAGGTCATGACCGACAACCGCAATCGGACGACGCCCGAAATTCGCGCCCTGCTTACGCGTAACGGCGGCCAGATGGGGGAGACCGGCAGCGTCTCCTGGATGTTCGAGCGCAAAGGCGTCATCGAGGTCAGGGGACAGAAGCTGGACGAGGACGCGCTGATGGCCTGTGGACTCGACGCGGGCATGACGGATATGGAATCCTCCGACGAGGGATATACCCTGTACAGCGAACCCACCGATCTTCACGCCCTGCAGGCGGCCCTCGAGGGGGCGAAGTACGCAGTGGAGAGCGCCGAGACGCCGATGGTTCCGAAAACTCCGGTCGAGATAACGGACGTCGATGTCGCCCGGAAAATTATTCGCCTGTTCGACCTTCTGGAGGAACACGATGACGCCCAGAACGTCTATTCCAATTTCGACATTCCCGACGAAATTGCCGCGCAGATAGAGGAATAGGAGAAAGGTGCGGGAACCGGAAGTGCGGGAGGCCGGCCTGGTCTGCCTCGGGGTGGATCCCGGTCTGGCGCGTCTGGGTTACGGCCTGGTGAGGCAGTCGGGCATGGTCGTTCGCGCGATTTCTTACGGCTGCGTCGAAACGGGACCGGATATGGCCTTTACTCAGCGTCTTCTCTATCTGTATGACGCTCTCGGGGAGCAGCTTAAAGCCTGCTCCCCTGATTTTATGTGTGTGGAGCGCCTTTTTTTCGGACGCAACATCACGACGGCGGAGTACGTCTGGCAGGCGCGGGGAGTGGTGATGCTCCTGGCCGCCCAGAGGGGCCTGGCGGTGCTGGAGCCCAAGCCCAACCAGATCAAAATGGCCGTCTGCGGAACGGGGACGGCCGATAAAACGCAGGTCCAGCGGATGGTCCAGCGGCTTCTGGCGCTCGACGCGATTCCAAAACCGGACGATGCCGCCGACGCCCTGGCAATCGCCCTGACTGGTTTGTCCATCTATCAGTACGAGCGAAAAATGAAAATTTAACCCAGGGGTTGTTTCAGGCGGGGCCGGCGAGAACCCCGTCAGGACCAAACGAGCTCCGCCCCCCTGATCTTTAATTTCGAAGGGATCTGTTGAGGACCGTGATTCGTTCTCTTTGCGGTGAAGTGCTTTCGGTTATGGAAACATCCGTGGTTCTGGACGTGAACGGGCTGGGTTTCGACATCCTTTGCTCCAGGGGTGCGCTTTCTCTCTGTTCGCGGGGGGATCGCGTGCGCCTGACGACACATCTCCAGATTTCGGAGGCGGGCGTCGCGCTCTTCGGCTTCGCGGACGAAACGGAACGCGAGCTTTTCCTTAAGATCACGACGATTAAGGGAATCGGCGGACGGACGGCGATGGGGATTCTGAACGTGCTGTCGGCCGACGATATCGTTCGCGCGGTCTCCCTGGCCGACGTGAACGCCTTTATGCGCGTTCCGGGGGTGGGGCGTAAAACGGCGGAACGGCTCTGCTTCGAGCTGAAAAACAGTATTGCGAAGGATTTTGTCTCGATTCCCGCGGGGGCAACCGCGCCCAGGGGAAGAGTTGCGGACACGGTTGGGGACGCCCTTCGCTCGCTTGGCTTCTCTCAGGGCGACGCCGTCTCGGCCCTCGCGATCGTGCATGCCGCCCTCGGCGAGGACTACGATAAAATGGACGAGGAAAAACTGCTGAAGGCGGCGCTGAAAGAACTGCAGCGCCGATAAATTTTATTTTCATTTTTTTA
>JAITPZ010000006.1 GCA_031289165.1 Synergistaceae bacterium | reverse complement strand
GTGATTTCCGAGAGCCTCTGCCACGCCATGGGCGGGACTATAGATGTGGAAAGCGAATACGGAAAGGGCTCTGTTTTTACGCTCACGATACCGCAGAGCTGTGATGAATATCAGAAACTGGCGGAGGTGCTGGATCCGCGGAAAAAAAGGGTGCTGTTCATGGAGGAAAACGCCGTCAAAGCATCCTCTCTGCGCTATGCGTTCACGGGGCTGGGCATCAGCCCTTTCCACGCCGAAAACTTCGACATATTCAGGGAAGAGCTGAAGCGGGGCGTCCACGATTACGCCTTCACGGCGTCGAAATACGCCGTGGAATCCGTGCGCTGCATAAGCGATATGAAGCGCGGCAAGCCTCAGATTGTAGCCATGGTCGATATGGGGGACACCGCCATATACGGCTACGGAATCAAGAATATACTGAGGCCCATTTACTGCGTGGACGTCGCGAACATCCTGAACGGGGTCGTCGACGAGCGCAACGTGGTGACCGACAAAAAACAGGGCCTGTTCTCCGCGTCGTCCGCCGTCGCCCTGGTCGCGGACGACGTGAGCACGAACCTGCGCGTGTCGAAGGAGCTGCTGCAGCTTTACGGCATGGAGGTCCACACCTGCATGAGCGGAGCCGAGGCCATAGAGCTGGTGGCGGCAAAACGCTACGATATTGTCTTTATGGATCATATGATGCCCGGCATGGACGGGACCGAAGCGACGAAGATCATTCGCGCGCTGGGCGAAAACGATCCGTATTTCACCGCTCTGCCCATCATCGCGCTGACCGCGAACGCCGTTTCCGGCGCCAGAGAGATTTTCCTCGAAAACGGCATGAACGACTTTCTGTCGAAGCCGATAGAGATACAGAGACTGACGGAAATTCTGAAAAAATGGCTGCCGGGGGAAAAACAGGCGGAGGCGGGGGATTCGCCCCAGGAACAGGGGACGTTCACGATTCCGGGCGTATCCGTGGATATCGGGCTTCGCCATATCGAGTGGAATATGCGGATGTATAAAGAAATCCTCAGGGATTTTTGCGCGGACGCGTCGGAATGCGCCGACCGGATAAGAGAAAACCTCCGCGCCGGGAATATTCAGGAGTACAGGGTTTCGGTTCACGGCATAAAAGGCGCCGCGCGGAGCATCGGCGCGGTCGAGTTCGCGCGGTTCGCGCAGGAGCTGGAGGATGCGGCGAAGGCGGGCGAGAGAGCGGCTCTCGACGAAAAGACCGAGGAGTTTCTCCTGACGCTTCAAACCCTGACGGCAAATATCAAAGGCGCCCTCCTGTCCGGCGACACCGCGGAAACGCCGTGCGTCGAACCGGACACGGCGCATCTTCATCTGGATTCGCTGAAAGAGGCGCTGATCGACATGGACGCGGGCACGATAAACGATATGCTTTTGAAGTACATGGAGTTGTCGGACGGCACGAAGATCAGGGAGAGCATAAGGGAGATCGAGCAGCATATCCTGTCCTTCGAGTACGACAAAGCGATCGAAAAGATAGATGGAATCCTCCGGCAGAGCGAACCGGGGTAACGATACGGTGCTAAAATTTACCAGAATTCACTATATATTCAAAACCAGGGGGGAATAATTTATGGCATTGATGACAGGCGAGCAGTACATCGAGAGCATCCGTAAGATTAAGATGGAAGTGTACCTGCTGGGGAAAAGGGTGGACGTTCCCGTTGACGACCCCATTCTGCGTCCCTCGCTCAACTCCGTCCGCGCGACCTACGATCTGGCGCAGAAGCCCGAGTACGAGGACCTGATGACCGCCATCGACCCCGAGACGGGGAAAAAAATCAACCGCTTCAACAACATCCACCGCAGCACCGACGACCTGATCAAAAAGGTGAAGATGCAGCGCCTTCTCGGCCGGCAGACGGCCGCGTGCTTCCAGCGCTGTGTCGGCATGGACGCGTTCAACGCCATGTGGAGCACGACTTATGATATCGATAAGAAGTACGGGACCAGCTACTTCAAAAACTTCAAAAAATTCCTGGATTACGTTAAAGAGAACGACCTGACGGTGGACGGCGCGATGACCGACCCGAAGGGCGACCGATCGCTCGCCCCTCACCAGCAGCCCGACCCGGACATGTACGTTCACGTAGTCGAGCGCCGCCCGGACGGCATCGTCGTGCGAGGCGCGAAGGCGCACCAGACGGGGGCGCTCAACTCCCACGAGATGATCGTCATGCCCACGATCGCAATGTCGCCGGAGGATAAGGACTACGCGGTCTCGTTTGTCGTGCCGCTGGACGCGAAGGGACTTTTCATGATTGTCGGCCGTCAGTCCTGCGACACGAGAAAGCTGGAGGGCGGAAAGATCGACGTCGGCAACGCGGAGTTCGGCGGGGTCGAGGCTCTGGTCGTGTTCGACAACGTGTTCGTGCCGAACGACAGAATTTTCCTGAACGGCGAGACCGACTTCGCCGGGGTGCTGGTGGAGCGCTTCGCCGGATACCACCGCCAGAGCTACGGCGGATGCAAGGTCGGGGTCGGCGACGTCCTGATCGGAGCCGCCGCGCTGGCGGCCGACTACAACGGAGCCGCAAAAGCGTCGCACGTGAAGGACAAGCTCATCGAGATGACGCACCTCAACGAGACCCTCTACTGCTGCGGCATCGCGTGTTCCGCCGAGGGGACGCTGACGGAGTCGGGGAACTACATCATCGACCTGCTGCTGGCAAACGTCTGCAAGCAGAACGTTACGCGCTTTCCATATGAGATCGTGCGCCTGGCGGAGGACATCGCCGGTGGCATCATGGTCACCGCCCCGTCCGAAAAGGATTTGTACGACCCGAAGCTGGGACCTTACGTGGAAAAATATCTCAGGGGCGCGGCGGGCGTCTCCGTGGAGAACAGGCTCCGCGTCCTGCGCCTGATCGAAAATCTCTCGCTGGGCACCGCGGCCGTGGGCTACAGGACGGAGTCGATGCACGGCGCCGGCTCGCCCCAGGCCCAGAGAATCATGATCGCGCGTCAGGGCAACCTTCCGGCGAAGAAGGAACTGGCCAAAAAGATCGCCGGCGTCAAAGAATAATATAAAAGGCTTTACATGGGGGAAGAGGGGAAGAAGATTGGAGGATTCCGCGGCGCTCGAATCGATCGAGCGCGTCCTGGACGAGCGTGTGCGGCCCGTGTTGCGGGAGCATGGAGGGAA
>JAITPZ010000257.1 GCA_031289165.1 Synergistaceae bacterium | reverse complement strand
GTACACCTTTCCCGCATGGGACTCGAAAACATTTCGCATCAGGAAAAACCTGCGGACAACTCGGATGGCCGCAGGCTTCGGGAGGAAGTTGAAGAGCTTTCGAAGCGCCTCGATACGGTTTTGTCTCAACTTGGACGAACGACGAAAAATTCCGAGGGCGCCGAGCCTCCGGCGAGGAAAAACTTCGAGGCGGGACTCCCCGGGATTGCGGCGGCGCCGCCGAAGAGCCCCGACGGTGTGGAAGCGGACGATTTTTATCAAAAACTCCTGACCTCGGAGGTGGCGCCCGATTACGCGCGGCGGCTGGTTGAGGAATATCGGGCGAAGGAGAACAGGGATCCCTTCGAAAAATGGCTGGCCTCGAAGATACGCTGCGGCTCCAGCCTGCCGGGCGACGTCATGGGGGGGCGCAAGGTCATGCTGCTCGGCCCCACGGGCGTGGGAAAGACGACGACCATCGCCAAGCTGGCCGCGATACAGGCCCTGTGGGAACACCGAAACGTGTTGCTTCTGACCAGCGATACCTACAGAATAGCCGCCGTGGATCAGCTTCGGACCTATGCCAAGATACTGGGGGTCCCCATAGAGGTTATTTTCGAGGCGGAAAACTTCGCGGAGATACTGGGGGCGCACTCGGATGCGGACCTCATTTTGCTGGACACGGCGGGGCGCGGGCAGAGGGATCGAAAAAACCTGGAGGCGTTCGAAACCCTTTACGATGTCTTTAAACCCGATGCGGTGCATCTGGTTCTGGCGGCAAATATGAAGTACAGAGATATGATGGACGTCGTCGATCGCATGTCCATCGTCCCGATTTCGCACGTGATTTTTACCAAGCTGGATGAAACGGTGAGTTACGGCGCTCTTTTCAATATCCTTCAAATTCTCGAGCGTCCCGTCTCCTTTTTCACCACGGGGCAGAACGTGCCTAACGATATAGAGGTGGCGTCGGGAGTGCGCCTGGCGACGTTACTCATAGGTGAAAACGGAGGGAAAACGCCATGAGTCGAACCGACATGGTGTTTTCCGATCAGGCCCGGGAACTGCGGCGTATCGTCGAGCTTCAGAGGCAGGAAAATCGGGCCGGAGGAGGGAATATGAGGACCCTTGCCGTTCTCAGCGGCAAGGGGGGCGTGGGCAAGAGCAATCTCTCTCTCAATCTGGCCTGCGCTCTGGCGGAACAGGAGCAGAGGGTCATTCTTCTGGACGCGGATCTCGGCCTGGCCAATCTGGATATGCTCTGCGGCATCACCGCCAGGTATAATCTGGCGCATCTCATCGACGGAAGCAGAAGCATCGATGACGTTCTTGTAGAATTTTCTCACAATATCTGGATTTTGCCGGGAGGATCGGGGATTCGGGAGCTGGCCGACCTGGACGAGGCGCGCCTGGCGGAACTGATAGAGATGCTGGCGGTTCTGGAGGATCGGGCCGACATCCTGATCGTCGACACGGGGGCGGGGATACACAGAGGAGTCCTCACCTTTGCGGCGGCGGCGGACACGGCGATCCTGATCACGACGCCGGAACCCACCTCCATACGGGACGCCTACGGGGTTTTGAAGGCGCTGAGATCGACGCCGATGAGCGGCAGCAAAACCGACATCGCCTTCGTTGTCAACATGACGCACAGCGAGGCGGAGGGGCTTGAGGTCGCCAACCGGATTCGAATGGCGGCAAATCGGTTTTTGGGGCTTTCGATCAACTATATGGGCTGCATCTTAAACGATGACCTGGTGGGAAAGGCCGTGCGCATAAGGAAGCCGTTTTATCAGCTTTATCCCGCGTCCCGCGCCTCGGAATGCGTCAGGAAACTGGGCTATGCCCTGACGGGAGCGCCTGAAAAGGGAATTGCGAATATCAATCCGCCACGCGGTTTGAAGGCATTTTTCTTCAGGCTGACCCGAGGCCATTTCGTGGAGAGGTGAGTATGAATACTGAGTTCGAACAGTCCCGGAAGCAGCTTGAAGAACTGGTCGGCTCCAAAGTGGAGCTGATAATAACCTCGGGGCTTTACAAGGGGAGCTATCCATCGCGCCTCGAAGAGCTGGACAATGGCCTCCTGGGAGTGGCTCATCCCATGGTGAGGGGCGCTCTTCTGCCTGCGCTTCGAAGTACCGAGCTTCTCATGAAGGTGGAGACGAGCAGCGGCTTCTATCAGGCGACGGTTTTGGCTCTGCGCAGCACGGTCAACGTGACTTTTCCTCTTTTGTGGCTGAAACTTCTGACCGTTATGGAAAAGGTGCAGCGCAGAATGTTCGTCAGAGTCCCCTCCGCCATAAAAGTGAACATTTGTTTTCTGGGATGCGACGCGGAACTCCCGGAAGGCACGTTGCTTCCGCCCAGAGAGTGGATTCTCGCTCGTGTTTCGGATATCAGTCTGGGCGGCGCCGGAATTCTGCTGAAGGATAATTTTTCTGAATTCTGTGTTGAAGGGGGCCGGTACATCCTGCAAATGACCGTCAGCAGCGGAACCTTTTTTCTCATTGCTAAAATGGTTAAGATACTGAAAAAGAATCAGGGTTCTCTTGAAGTGGGTGTTGCGTATGAGGGACTGGCGGCCTTTACCGAGAAAGTCCTGGGGGGGTATATACGGCAACAGGAACTTATGACGCGAGGGTGACGTTTCATGAATGAATCGAAGGTCAGAGTGCTTATCGTAGACGATTCTGCCCTGATGCGAAAGATGCTGGGGGATATTCTGGGAAGCGACTCGCGCATCGAAGTGGTGGGCACGGCCCGGGACGGCGTGGACGGACTCGGCAAGGTAAAGGCGCTGTCGCCCGACGTGGTGACGCTCGATGTGGAAATGCCCAATAAGGACGGGCTCTCGGTGCTTGAAGAGCTTATGAGGGAGCATCCGGTTCCCGTCATCATGGTGAGCAGCCTGACGCAGGAGGGGGCTCAGACCACGTTGCGCGCGCTGGCCCTGGGGTGTGTCGATTTCGTCACCAAGCCCTCCGCCTCGATCTCTCTGGATATCAGGGAGGTGGGGCTGGAGCTCATTTCCAAGGTCGTCATGGCCAGTACGGCGCGGGTACATGCGCTGCCGAAGAAGGATTCCGAACCCCCTCGCCGGCCGCTTTCGACGCTGACGGCGCCCCGAGGGCTGAAACGTGACATCGTCGCCATAGCGGCTTCGACGGGAGGCCCCGTCGCGCTGCAGCAGCTTTTGGCAAAGCTGCCTGGAAATTTCCCGCTTCCCCTGGTCATCACGCAGCACATGCCAAAGGATTTTACCGCGTCTTTCGCCCGACGACTCGATTCTCTTTCCGAACTGTCCGTCGTGGAGGGGAAAGAGGGGATGGAGCTGAAACCGGGGTGCGCCGTTGTCGCTCCCGGAGGCAGTCATCTCATCGTGAAGCGTCGCGGGGGGGTTCCCTGTTGTTCGCTTTCCGATGCGCCTCCGGTGTTGTCTGTTAAACCTTCTGCGAATATAATGTTTTTAAGTGTGGCGGATGAATTCGGAGGAAAGGTCGTGGGTATCGTCCTGACGGGGATGGGGCGCGACGGTGCGGAAGGCGCTGTTGCTCTTCATGCGAAGGGGGCCTATATTATAGCCGAATCGCAGGAGACCTGCGTCGTTTATGGAATGCCGAAAGCTGCGGTGGAGGCGGGGGTGGTGGATGAGCTGCTTCCTCTGCCGGGGATACCGGATGCGCTTCTGAAAAGCATAAGAGTATAAGTGGCAGTGAGAACGTAAATGAGTTTTGGAATTCACGAGTTTGGGGATGATGGACCATGACGGAAATGGATATGAGTCAGTATCTGGGGGCGTTTTTGGACGAGGCGGGTGATAATCTGCAGCGGTTGGACGACCTTCTGCTTCAGTTGGAAAAAAGCACGACCAATATGGAGGTCATCAACGAGATTTTTCGTTCCGCCCATACGCTTAAAGGTATGTCGGCTACCATGGGCTTCGAAAAAATGGCGGGCCTCACTCATGCTCTGGAGGATCGCCTGGATGCGGCTCGAAAGGGAACCCACCATCTCGTTGATTCCGACATGAACCTTATGTTTTCTTCTCTCGACACCATGCAGGCCATGGTGGACTCCATTCGCGAAGGCGGAGATGACGCCCATCTGGACGTTTCCGAGCTGGTGTCCTCTCTGCGTAATATGGACGCGCCCTCTCCCGCGGCGACCAAACCCGCCGCCCCCGCTGCGAAGGAGGAAAACCCTCCGGACGAATCTCTGACGCAACAGGAGGAGGAGTGGGTCGAGGAGGCCGGCACCATGGGGATGCAGGTATTCAGGGTTCATGTGACCCTCAGTGAAACCTGCCTGCTGAAAGCGGCTCGCGCCTATATGGTCGTCAATCGGCTCGAGGAAATGGGGGACGTGATCAAGACCGAACCCTCCGTCGAATCCCTGGAGAACGAGGATTTCGAGCTGGACTTTACGGTTGTCCTTGCCTCGCAGCAGAATTTGGATGAGGTTAAAAACGCGATTGCCCGGATCAGCGATGTCGCTGACGTGGAAATTGAAGAGTTGCAGCAGGACCACGAAACGGTGCGGGCGGCGCCCTCGACCCCGCAGAGCGCCGCAGCTTCCAGCGCTGCGCCGAAGCATGACGCCGCGCCCGCTTCGGCGGCGCCCGCCGCGGCGGTGCGTCGCCCGGCGGCGCAGGTTCCCCCGGCCGGGCCCTCCAAGGATTCGAAAAAGGCAAACCAGACCGTTCGCGTCGATATTGGCCGCCTGGACAAGCTGATGAACCTGGTGGGGGAACTCGTCATTGGACGGGCCCGTATCGAACGGCTCGTGCAGGAGGCTCGGCTCCGCGAGTTCGACGAGCCTCTGTCGCAGCTGGGGCGCATATCGGGCGATATTCAGGAGCTGGTAACAAAACTTCGCATGGTTCCGGTGTCCTTTACTTTCGAGCGATTCCCGAGGCTCATACGCGACCTGTCGAAAAGCCTGGGCAAGGAAATCGAGCTT
>JAITPZ010000105.1 GCA_031289165.1 Synergistaceae bacterium | reverse complement strand
CATCGAACCGGACGTTCCCTTCATATCGGGCAACGGCGCCGCGATTGTGGACCCGGACGGAAACAGGGTGCTCCACCAGAAACTGCTTCCCGTGGATGACGCGAGGCGTTTTTTCTCCTTCTGCGCCCGCATTGGTCTCGACTACTGCGCTCTGGGGCCGGAGGGCGGTTTTTTTTCGCGGGACGGAAGGTGCATCGACAGGTTTACCAACTACAATAAAATCGCGGCCGCGGCCGGAGTGGAGGAAATACCGCTTCGCTCCTTCGACGACGACCACGAAAACGCCCTGCGAAGCCCCATCCACAAGGTGCTGCTCTATCGCCTGGACGAGAAAGAAAGGACCGGAGTAGAGGAATTTCTGAGGGACTTCCGGGGACTCGCGTACACCTTCTCCTCCGCGACGCTGATGGAGGTGCTGGCGTTGGGTGTCGACAAGGGGTACGGGGTGAGGGAGCTGGCCCGGATCACGGGCTTCAAAAAAGAGGAGATCTGCGTATTCGGCGACTACATCAACGATATTCCGATGTTCGGGGAGGCCGGGCTTTCGTTCGCCATGGCGAATGCCTGCGAGGAGGCACGGAACGCGACGGACGGCCTCACGGCGTCCAACGACCGCGACGGGGTCGCTCTGGCGCTGGAAAAGTACATTTTACGCTGAGGCGAAATTGAAACGCGGGAGCGCCTCTCCAATGGGGGAGACGCCCCCTGTTAAAAACCCATCACGCGGGGCAGGGTCACGGTCAGGAAGGGGAACGAGATGATCAGGAACAGCACCAGCATGGCGACCAGGATAAACGGCCATATAGCGCGGAAAACGTCCCCCAGCGGCACCCGCCCCACTGCGGCGACGATGTAGTTGCAGGCCCCCACGGGCGGCGTGATCAGCGCGATGGTGACGTTCAGCGTCATCACGATCCCGAAGTGGAAGGGATTGATCCCCGCCTTCAGCGCGAGCGGCGCGAAAACCGGCGTCAGCAGCGTCAGGACGGCGACCTCCTCCATGAACATGCCTATCGGAAAGATGACGCAGCTCAGAAAGATCATCAGCAGCCACGGATGTCCCAGAAGGCCCATGTCCGTGACGATCTGCCCAAACTGCTGCGTCACGCGCTCCCACTTCAGGAGCCACCCCACAACGGTGGCCGCGCCCATGATAAGGAAGATGGCGCTCGACAGGCGCACCGTCTCATAAAGCGCATCCCACGCGGCGCGGAGCGACAGCCGGCGCGTGATGAATGCCCCGCACAGCAGGCAGTACGTCACGGCCAGCGCCCCGGATTCCGTCGGAGTGACGATCCCGGTCACGATCCCGCCGATGATGATGACGGGCGCCAGCAGCGCGAGGAACGAGCGTTTCAGGATCGCCAGTTTCTGCCCTCTGACGGCCTCGACGTCCGTTATGGGGATATTGCAGCGACGGACGTAAATCCAGTTGAGCGACATGAAGGCAAGCCCGAGGACGACCCCCGGCACCACGCCGGCGGCGAACATCCCCCCAATGGAGGTGTTGGTCATGGAGGCGTAGATGATCATGAAGATGCTGGGCGGAATGATGGGACCGATGAGGGAGCTGGCCGCGGTCAGCCCCGCCGCGTAGGACCCGGGGAATCCCTCCTTCTTCATGGCGGGGATGAGGATGGAGCCCAGCGCCGAGGCGTCGGCCGCCGCGCTTCCGTTGACGCCGGCGAGGATGATGCCGCCCACCACGTTGACGTAGCCCAGTCCCCCGCGGACGGACCCCACGATGAGGCGGCTGAAGTCGATCAGCCGGTCGGTCAGGCCCGTGCAGTTCATCAGTATGCCCGTCAGGATGAAGAAGGGAATCGCCATGAGGGTGAACACGTCCATTCCCCCGAAAAACTGCTGAGGAATGACGCGCAGCAGCGACAGGTCGCCCGTGTAGAGAATGCCCGTCAGCCCGATGAAGGTCAGCGACGCGTAAAGGGGTATTCCCAGCAGCATCAGGCAGAAAAAGAAAACCAGAAACAGAAATCCGGTCATGGCGCGGCTCCTTCCCGTTCATTTTTGATCCGGTCGCGCCACTCCTGCGCCAGAACCTGCACCAGCAGCATGGACATTCCGATAGGCACGGCCATCAGGGGAATGGCCTTCGGGATGCCCAGCGCCATCGTTTTCATTTGCCAGGTTCCCCCCACGTTCTGTATTCCGAACCCTGTCAGCACCAGCAGGATGCAGACCTGCACCCCCACGCGCAGAAACTCGGCGACGATCCTGAGCGGACGCGGAAAGTGAGGTACGAGGAAGTCCACCGCCATCTGGTCTCCCCGCGCGCACGCGCCCGCCGCGCCCAACATCGCCATCCACACCAGCGAGTAGCGGGCCACCTCCTCCGTCCAGATGATCGACTGAGCGAAGATGTAGCGCATGACGATGCCCAGCACGATGTCCCCCACGTTCACGATCAGCAGGAACACCGCGACGACGGCGCTTATAAGCTCCAGTCCCCGACAGAGGGCTGTTACCCTGTTTTCTTTCGTCATTTGCATCGAATCGGTTGTATTCGCATCGAGTCCGTTCACAGACGCCCGCGCTACTTTTTGGCCGTCTTTGCGTTGGCCGCCTCGGCCTCTTTCAGCGCCAGGTCGATCCAGTCCTGCGGCACCCGGCTCTTCAGCCATTCGATGTAGCCGGGCTGCCCCAAGCTGCGGAACTGCCCCATCTCCTCCGCCGTCGGCGTGTAGACCTGCATGCCCTGCTGCTTCAGGAACTCGATCTGGTTCAGGTCCTCGACCTCAATCCAGGCCCGCGTTTCCTTATTGGCCTTCGCGGCGGCGGCGCGGACCGCCTGCTGATCCTCCGCCGAAAAAGAATTGAACAGGTCGCCGTTGAACACGAGGAACTGGTCGGAATATTGGATGTTGGCGAGAGTCATATACTTCTGAACCTCGAACAGGCTGCCGATGATGATGTACATGGCCGGGTTCATCTGCCCCTCGACCACGCCCGATTTGAGCGCGAGGTAGAGCTCGCCCCACGGAATGGGCGTACCGCTGGCCCCGAAGGCCTGGAAGATGGCGAGCTGCCCCTCGTCCATTCCCCGGAATTTCAACCCCTGAAAGTCCGCGGGGCTTTTCAGCTCGCGCTTCGCGTTGGTGAAGGCCAGAAAGCCGCCCTCCTCGACGGCGTTCAGCAGAACGCCGCCCGCGCGTTCAGTAAAAAGCGCCGCCAGTTTCTTCCAGTATTCGCCCTCGTCGAAGAAGGCGTGCGCCGCCTCGTAGCTGTTGAACATGAAGGGGACGGACGACGCGTAAAGCTCCGGAAGAATCGGAGCGAGCCCCGCGAAGGAGGCGACGTCCGCCAGAGGCTGGTTGAGCCCGGACTTCGTCAGAAGCTCCATGCGCTCCTGCTCGGACCCGAGCTGTCCGTCAGGGTAGAGCTCGAACGTCACGCGCCCCCTGGTCCCCTCCTCCGCATACTTCGTGAACCGCTCGACGAAATAGTAAAGCGCATTCGTCTTAGCGTCCGCCGGCCCCGTAAAGGACATCTTCACCTTCGTCTCGGTCGCGCCCGCCGCAACCGAAAAACACGCCACCACAATAAAAATAATGAGAGCCGAAATCCCGATTTTCCACATCCTGCTCTTCCATACTCCGTCCGTCATACCGCCCGCAGTGTAAAACTCCGTCATAAAAAACCCTCCCTTTTCGTTCATCGTCGCGTCCTCCGCCGCAGCGGAGAGACCCGCATACGGTGTTCAGTTTAAGGGCTCTTCGGAGGTTGTCAATAACAATGGAGATATGATCAGGAGAAACGCATCAAAAAGAGTAATTAGGTATTGCAAAGGATGCATAATGGAATTGTAATGGGACAGGTTGAGACTGAGGAGAAATCAAATGAAATAATAGCTATCCCGCAGCTACTGTCGCTTCTGGATATTGAGGGCTGTATTGTGACGATAGACGCGATGGGTTCTCAGACCGACATTGCTCAGAATATTCTTGATGGTGGCGGAGATTATGTATTGGCACTAAAGGGCAACCAGAAGAACAGTTTAGATTCAGTACAATATCTTTTTAATTGGGAAAAGAAAAATTCATTCAGCGGCGTCTCGCATACTAAAGATTTTTCCATAGAAAAGGGACATGGCAGGCTGGAAAGCAGATACGTGTTTTCCATAGAGAAACTGGAGGATGTGGAAGGTCTGAAGCTCGATAAATAGCCCGGCCTTCATAGCATAACCATGATTGAATCCACGCGTGAAATCAATGGTTCATCGACAATAGAGCGCAGGTATTACATCAGCAGTCTGCCAGCTGACGCTTCAATGATTGGCTCATCCGTTCGTGCGCACTGGGGTATAGAAAACAGCTTACATTGGGTATTAGGCATAGTTTTTAGAGAAGATTACGCCAGGAACAGAAAAGATCATAGCTCGACAAATATGGCGACCATGCGCCATCTCGCTTTGAATCTCATAAAGCAGGATAAAACGTCAAAGAGCAGTATCAAGGGAAAACGAAAGAAAGCTGGTTGGAATAACATTTACCTGCTCAAATTAATGGGCGCAGTTTGATGCGTTTGCCCTGCTATATTGTCGCGTTGATTTGATTTTCGCGCGCAATTCTTCTATAATGCGATTCACGTTGCTAATGACAATCGCGCGGAGGGAAGGGTAGCTTGTGGATAGTTTCGTTTTATTTAAGAAATCCATACAAAATGCCCTTGATTCCCGAAAAATCATGTATAATTTAGTCGGAGTTCGGAGTTCGGAGTTCGGAGTGTAGTATCGTTTTCTAAAAACACCTTTCATTATTTTCCTTTTTCCCTATTTGCGTTTGGCTGTTTTGAGCGGCCCAGCCTAAAAGAAAAGCGTTATCCCACTTGACGGCGCGTTTTTTACGCGCGGTCGAATTCGGCGCGCCCTAATGGCGCTTGTAAGAAAGAGACAGGGGGAAATTCTATGGCTACGTCCGCGTTACATCACATAAAAGTGTCTGGAATAAGTGTCGTTGTACCTTCCACGGAGATTTGTATATATGACGAGGCGGAATACTACGGCAACAGCGTCAAAAAAATCGACCGAATGAGGCAAATGGTCGGTTTTTATAAACGCAGGGTCTCGGAGGCCGATGTAACGCCTTCGGACTACGGTATAGCCGCCACCGAAAAGCTGATCGCCGATATGGCGCTCGACAAATCCTCAATCGACGCG
>JAITPZ010000240.1 GCA_031289165.1 Synergistaceae bacterium | reverse complement strand
GATCGGACTGTCCGGCAGCGGCAAATCCACCGTCGTGCGCTGCGTCAATATGCTTCAGCGCCCAACGTCAGGAGAAATCCTCTTCGAGGGGCGCGATGTCGCCCACATGAGCAGGCGCGAGCTGTACGAGCTGCGGCGCTCCAAAATATCAATGGTGTTCCAGAGCTTCGGGCTGATGAGTCACAGGGACGTCATGGGCAACGTGGCCTACGGACCGGACGTCCGGAGAGTCGGAAAGGACGAGCGTGAGCGCAGGGCGATGGAGATGATCGAACTGGTCGGCCTGAAGGGCTGGGAGCGCAAATCGACGGACGACCTCTCCGGCGGCATGAAGCAGCGCGTGGGGATCGCCCGCGCCCTCTGCAACGACCCCGAGCTTCTGCTGATGGACGAGCCGTTTTCGGCGCTGGACCCCCTGGCCCGGCGCGACATGCAGTTCGAGCTGCTCTCGATACAGAAAAAACTGGACAAGACCATCGTGTTCATCACCCACGACATCAACGAGGCCTTCAAGATGGGCGACACGGTGGGCATCATGCGCGACGGCCGGATCGAACAGCTGGACACTCCGGAGAAACTGGCGCTTTTCCCCGCCAATGACTACGTTCGGGATTTTCTGGACAGCATCGACAGGACGAAGGTCCTGAGCGTCCGTCACATTATGATCACCCCGACCTGCCTGATCCGCGAGTGGGCCGATCCCCTGACCGCGATCCGGGAGATGAGCGAGAACGACGTCTCGACGGCCTACGTGATCGGGCACGGAATGGAGTTCATCGGCGTGCTGACGCTCAACGCCGCACTGGAGGCCCGGCGCGGGAACCTCTCATCGGTCTCCTCCGTCATCACGCGCAATGCTCCGAAGGTGGAGCAAAACACCCTGATCGGCGACATCATCGCTCTGGCGTCCGACACGCCCTTCCCCCTGGCCGTTCTCGACGACCGGGGACGCCTTGAGGGCATCGTCAGCCGCGCCGCGATCCTGTCGAGCCTGTCGTAAACAATACATTGTCGGAGGGATATTCATGATCAGGCGCATCGCCAGCGAAAATATGGGGGGCGCCGACATTAACGCTTACACGACGGAGCTTGCAAAAGGCAAAGAGGTCACGTTCAACGTGTCGCAGGACAGCAGGCCTTTCATTATTTTAGTAGATCATTCGACCACCCGAAACAACTATCCTCCAACGGGAAAACGAGGAGGGATGGAGTTTGGGCGAGAAGTTTCGGAGAGCCCGCTGTGATCTCGGAATTTCCGCATGTGTCCGCTCCACCCCTTCGATTTAAGGCATGGCGTATTTCTGCAATATGGATTAAACTTCGGAATTGCGGCTTGGGTTACAGGGGCTACTGATTTTTTCGGGGCGCTCGGGCCCTGGGCGCAAATTCAGACTGCAGAGGTTTTAATCCTGATGGAATATATCAGCATCAAAGGCGCCAGAGAACACAATCTGAGGGACGTCAGCGTCGATATTCCCAGAGGAAAGCTGATCGTCATCACGGGGCCCTCGGGGTCGGGGAAGTCGTCGCTGGCGTTCGATACGCTCTACGCGGAGGGGCAGCGGCGCTACGTGGAGTCCCTTTCCGCCTACGCGCGGCAGTTCCTCGGAGTGCAGAAGAAACCGGACGTGGACGACATATCGGGACTGTCGCCCGCCATTTCCATCGAGCAGAAGGGGGCGGGGCACAATCCGCGCTCCATCGTGGGGACCGTGACGGAGATTTACGACTACCTGCGGCTGCTCTACGGGCGCATAGGGATTCCCTACTGCCCTCAGTGCGGCAAACCCGTGATCCGCCACTCCATCGACGAGATCGTGGCGCTGATCTTTCAGAACGACCTGGATAAACGGGTGGAGATCCTTTCTCCTCTGGTTCGGGGCAAAAAGGGCGAGTTCAAAAATCTGTTCACCCAGACGAAGGAAAAGGGCTACACGCGCGTTCGCGTCGACGGCGCCGTCCTGTGGCTGGAGGAGGACATCGAGCTGGACAGGAAGAAACGGCACAGCATCGAGGTCGTCGTCGATCGCCTGAAGGTCGCGGAGGATCGCCGAAGCCGCATCGCGGAGTCGATCGAGGCCTCGCTGCGTCTTTCGGACGGCTACGTCCTGATCGCGCCCGAGGGCGAGAAGGAGCGTATGCTCACGGAAAATTATGCCTGCGCGGACTGCGACATCACGATGCCGGTGATCGAGCCGCGCCTGTTTTCGTTCAACAACCCCATCGGCGCATGCCCCGACTGCGCGGGACTGGGCAGCCACGAGCATTTCTCGGAGGAGCTTTCGATCGACCCGGACCGCACTCTGGAGGAAGGCGCGATTCTGCCGTGGAAGACGAAGCCCTATTTCCTGACGAAGATCGGCCTCTTCGCGAAGAAGTACGGATGGAACCTTTCCCCGAAGTACGGGGCGTTGCCTCAGAAGGTTAAAGACTTTATCCTTCACGGGAACGACGACCGCGTTCCGATGATCTTCACGGAGCGGGGCGAGAGTCACCCGTACATGGGACGCTACGAGGGGCTGCTCGACTGGCTGGAGACGCGATGGAACGAGACCGAGTCCGAGGCCGTGAGCGACGAGCTTTCGGCCTGGCGGGTCGAGGACATCTGCAC
Organism: Synergistaceae bacterium; assembly: GCA_031289165.1. GTDB lineage: Bacteria > Synergistota > Synergistia > Synergistales > Aminobacteriaceae > JAISSA01. Next base: position 1,909 of record JAITPZ010000240.1, on the reverse strand, counting down.
GTCCTGCGGCGGCCTGCGCCTGCGCCCGGAGGCCCTGACCGTCAAAGTGGGCGGTTACGGGATAGGGGAGCTGGTGAGGATGCCAATCGACGAGCTTTCGAGGGTCGTTAAAAGTTTCGACCTCGGCACGACCCACGCGCAGATCGTGGCCCAGGTGCTTCTGGAGATCAACAAGCGGCTCGATTTTCTGGTCGACGTTGGGGTTGGATACCTGTCCCTGCTGCGGCGCGCGGATACGCTCTCCGGCGGCGAAAGCCAGAGGATACGCCTGGCGACCCAGATCGGATCGAAACTCAGCGGCGTGCTCTACGTTCTGGACGAGCCCACGATCGGCCTGCACTCCCGCGACACGGAACGCCTCGTCCGGACGCTCGAGTCGATTCGAGACCTCGGCAACACCGTGGTGGTGGTCGAACACGACCGCGACACGATGAAGTCCGCCGACGCCCTGATCGAGATGGGGCCCGCCGCGGGCGAGCAGGGGGGCGAAATCCTCTGCAGCGGCACGTACGACGACGTTCTGGCGACCAACGGTCTGACCGGCCCGTACCTGCGGGGCGAGGCCACGGGCATCGTTCGAAACGGCAAGCCCCGCAGCCCCTCCGGATGGATCACCGTCCAGGGGGCCGAACACCACAACCTGAAGAAGATCGATGTGAAGATTCCTGAGGGCGTGTTCACCTGTATCTGCGGCGTGTCGGGATCGGGCAAGAGCAGCTTCGTCTACGACGTGCTCTACAAGGGTATGAGGCGTCTGATGGACCGGGATTTTCGGGAGCGCCCCGGAAAACATCGGGCGATCGTGGGGAGCGAGGACTTCGAAAATGTCGCCCTCGTGGACCAGAGCCCGATCGGACGGACCCCCCGCTCCAACCCCGCGACCTACACCGGAGTTTTCTCCATGATACGCGAATTTTTTGCCGATCTGCCCGAGGCCAATATTCGTGGCTATAAACCGGGGCGCTTCAGCTTCAACGTGAAGGGCGGGCGCTGCGAGGCCTGCGGCGGCGCGGGATCGGTCCGGGTATCGATGCTGTTTCTGCCCGACATCTACGTGGACTGCGAGGTCTGTGGCGGGACGCGCTACAACCACGAGACGCTGGAGGTCCGTTTCAAGGAAAAATCCATCGCGGACGTGCTGGCGATGACGGTGGACGAGGCCGTCGACTTTTTCGTGGACATTCCCAGAATCGCGCCGAAGCTGCGCCTGATCCAGGACGCGGGGCTGGGGTACATTCGCCTCGGCCAGTCGGCCCTGACCCTTTCGGGCGGCGAGGCGCAGCGGGTAAAGCTCTCGAAGGAGCTGGCCAAGCGGTTTGGAGGAAAGACCCTCTACCTGCTGGACGAGCCCACGACGGGACTTTTCTACACGGACGTGCGCAGGCTGCTGCAAATCGTAAACCGCATCGTCGATCAGGGCAACACGGTCGTTCTCATCGAGCACAACCTGGACGTCCTGATGTCGGCGGACCACATCATCGACCTCGGCCCCGAGGGCGGCGAGGGCGGAGGATATATCGTCGCCGAGGGTCCCCCGGAAAAGGTCGCCGCCTCGAAAAAGGGATACACGTCGAAGTATCTGAGGGACTATATGGAAGAGCTGGCGTCTCACGCGCCGAAGAAAAAATCGAAGAAAAAATGAGAGCGGAAACTTTTGCGGCGCTGGGATGCTGCCTGTTCGGATAATATTCTGACAATGTACGTTATCGTGCATATATTGTAATCCCGATATAGTTTCATGGCTCCTTCTCGACGCGGGCGCGGACGTGAACGCGAGGAGTCGTCAACACTTTTTCGTATAGAAAGTTAAGCAGCAGTTTTTTCATTTAGCCGATACCATTCTTTGAGCCAATTTACAGGACTTAGATAGCCAAGTCTTTTTTGTACACGCTTCGCGTTGTAGAAACCG
>JAITPZ010000103.1 GCA_031289165.1 Synergistaceae bacterium | reverse complement strand
GGGCGTCAGGTTCCCTTCAACATGGAAAAAATTTCAAACGCGATTTTCAGGGCGCTTTCGACGACGGGGGAGACGAACGCTTCCGCCCCTGTGCCGATCTCCGTTCTTGCCCTGTCTCTGGCGGAAAAGGTCGCCACGCGCCTCGAAACGGCGCCCCGCCGCGTCAGTCTGCCCCCGGACGATCCGAAGCCGGACCCTCAGTACGTCCACTCCGCGCTGCTCATCGAGAACGAGAAACGGGAGTACCCTCCCCGCGTCGAAGAGATTCAGGACATCGCGGAACGCGTCCTGATCAACGAGGGGTACGTCGAGACGGCGAAGGCGTACATGCTTTACCGCGCGCAGCGCAGCAACGTCCGCAACATGCGCAACCGCCTCATGGAAATTTACGAGGGCCTGACTTTCAGCGACGCCAGCGACAACGACCTGAAGCGCGAGAACGCCAACATCGACGGCAACACGGCGATGGGGACGATGTTGCGTTACGGCTCGGAGGGCGCGAAGTACTTCAACGAGATGTTCGTTCTGAAGCCGGAGCACGCCGCGGCTCACAAGCAGGGCGACATCCACATCCACGACATGGATTTTCTGACCCTGACGACGACCTGCTGCCAGATCGACCTGGACGCCCTCTTCAAAAACGGCTTCGGGACCGGGCACGGATACCTTCGCGAGCCAAACGACATTCGAAGCTACGCCGCGCTCGCCTGCATCGCCATCCAGTCGAACCAGAACGACCAGCACGGGGGCCAGAGCGTCGCCGCCTTCGATTTCGCCATGGCGCCGGGCGTGGCAAAGACGTACGCCAGACTCTACAGGGAAAACCTCGAAAAGGCGCAGCTGCTTCTTCCCGGCGCCCTCGACAATCCCGAAACGCGGCGCCGCGCGGAGGTGTTCGCGCGCGAGGCGGCGGAGCGCGAGACCGATCGCGCGACGTATCAGGCGATGGAGGCGCTGGTCCACAACCTGAACACGATGCACAGCCGGGCCGGGGCGCAGATTCCCTTCAGCTCCCTCAACTACGGAACGGACACCTCGCCGGAGGGGCGGCTCGTCACCAAAAACCTCCTTCTGGCGACCGACGCGGGCCTCGGCAATGGGGAGACCGCGATCTTTCCCGTCAGCATTTTCAAGGTGAAGGAGGGCGTCAACTACAACCCGGAGGACCCGAACTACGACCTCTTCCAGCTGGCGTGCCGGGTCAGCGCGAAGCGGCTCTTCCCCAACTTCGCCTTCATCGACGCCCCGTTCAACCTGAAATACTACCGCCCCGGGAGGCCCGAAACGGAGATCGCCTACATGGGCTGCCGTACCCGCGTGGTCGGCAACGTCGTCGACGAAGCGCGGGAGATCGTGACGCGGCGGGGAAACCTGAGCTTCACCACCGTCAACCTGCCTCGTCCGGCGCTGAAGAGCGCGGGAATCGAGAACGAATTTTTCCGGCTGCTGGACGAAAAAATCGACCTGGTCGTCGATCAGCTTCTGGAGCGCTTCAGGATTCAGGCGAAGAAAAAGGTGAAAAACTTCCCCTTCCTGATGGGACAGGGAATATGGATGGACTCGGAGAAGCTGGGCCCGGACGACGAAATCGGGGAAGTTCTGCGGCACGGAACCCTGTCGATGGGCTTCATCGGGCTGGCGGAGTGCCTGAAGGCACTGACGGGCCACCATCACGGAGAAACCCCGGAGGCGCAGGAACTGGGGCTCAAAATCGTCGGGCACATGCGGCGGCGCATGGATGAGGCCTCCCTGATGCACAGGATGAACTTCACCCTGCTGGCGACCCCGGCAGAGGGCACGGCCGGGCGGTTCGTCAAAATGGACCGGGAACTCTTCGGCGCGCTCGAGGGCGTGACCGACCGGGAGTACTACACGAACAGTTTTCATATCCCCGTTTATTATAAACTGAGGGCGTACGATAAAATCCGGCTGGAGGCCGCCTATCACGAGCTGACGAACGCGGGGCACATCACCTACGTGGAGATGGACGGCGACCCCCTGAAGAACCCGAGGGCGTTCGAGAAGATCGTCAGGGCGATGAAGGAGGCCGGGGTCGGTTATGGCTCGATCAACCACCCCGTGGACCGCGACCCGGTCTGCGGCCACACGGGCGTCATCGGCGAGGTCTGCCCCTTCTGCGGCCGGGAGGAGGGCGGCGTCAGGTTCGAGCGGATACGCCGAATCACCGGCTACCTCGTGGGGACGCTCGATCGCTTCAACGACGCGAAAAAGGCCGAGGAGCGCGACCGGGTCAAACACGTCGACGCCGACGCGGCGGAGTGACGCTGAAAAAAGCGGGACGCGCCTGAATGCCTGTCTTTTACGCTTCTGACTTTATAAGCGGAGAGCCAGCGAGGGACGAGCTGCGCGAATCGCCTGGTTTCTCCATCGGGCTTCTGATTTAAATTATGAAGGTCCGTATCTCGGGAATCGTCGAGGAGTCCACCGTGGACGGCCCGGGAATACGGTTTGTCGTGTTCGCGCAGGGTTGCCGGCATCGGTGCCCGGGCTGTCACAACCCCCGGACGCATCCGTTCGAGGGCGGGGTTCTGATGGACGCAGACGAGATTATGGATCGCCTGCGGGAGAGTCCCCTTTCGGACGGGATCACGCTCTCCGGAGGCGACCCCTTCGAGCAGGCGGACGCCTTCGCCGAACTGGCCGAAAAGGCGCGCGAACACGGCTGTGACGTCGTGACCTATACGGGCTGGCGCTACGAGGAGATCCTGTCCCGCGAAGAGCCGGGATGGAGGCGTCTGCTGGAGGCGACGGACATTCTGGTGGACGGACGGTTCGAGCTGACCCTGAAAAGTGACCTCCTGCCGTTCCGGGGATCCTCCAATCAGCGCCTGATCGACGTGAAGCGATCGCTGGAAAGCGGCCGAATAACCCTGCAGTCATATCTTTGAATTCCCAATGCCTTGCGTATTCGCGTGTTTCTCTGCGTACTTTATCGGGGTTATAATGCTGTCAGAGAAAAGATGATAAGAGATCAATGGAGCGTTCAACTGTTTGGGTCAGGAGGAGGTTGTTACGATGGGAAACCACGAGGAACACGGATTCGCGACAAGGGTCATCCACGAGGGGCAGGGCAACAATCCGCACGGCGCTTTAAGCACACCGATCTATATGACCTCGACGTTTTGTTTCGAGGACATCGAGGACGGCATGAAGAAATTCTCCAGAGAAAAAACCGGTTTCGTCTATGCCCGCAGCGGCAACCCGACAACGGCGGCTCTCGAGGCCAAGTGCGCCGCTCTTGAGGGCGGTGAGGCGGCTATGGCGACCAGTTCCGGGATGGGAGCGATTTCTTCCGTCTTTATGTCCCTTCTCAAAGCGGGAGACCATATCATCGCCGGAGATACGCTTTACGGCGGCAGCGATTTCGTCGCTCACCAGCTTCCCGAGTACGGCATCGAGGTTTCGCGTGTCGATACCTGCGATTCGGCGAAGGTCAGCGCGGCGATCCGTCCCAACACCAAAATAATTTACATCGAATCGGAGTTGAACCCCACGCTGAAGGTCAACGACGTCGCGGCGCTGGCAAAAATCGCCCACGAACGTGGAGCCCTTCTCGTGGTGGACAACACCTTCACGCCTCCTCCCATGTGCTTTCCGTTGCACCTGGGGGCCGATATCGTCCTGCACAGTACCACGAAATACCTGAACGGGC
>JAITPZ010000204.1 GCA_031289165.1 Synergistaceae bacterium | reverse complement strand
CGGGCCTGCGTGTACGAGCTATCCGCCGTCTCGCCCAGCCACTCGGAGAGCGCGATCGATCGGTAGAGATCTCGCGCGCTCGCTCCGGAGCGCTGCATTCTCAGCTTCGCGTAGTAGACGAACCCCCATTGTTCCAGCACGCCGGGTTTGGACGACAGGGCCGGAGGGTCTCCGTCCAGCAGAGTTATCGCGCCGGGACGGGCCAGAAAGGTGTAAAGGGACAGCGGATAGTTTCGCGTCAGCGCGTCCAGGGTCCTGTCCGCGTCCTTCGCCCGACCCAGGGTTTTTTGAGCCGCCGCCATCCAGTAAAGCACGCGCGGAGTCCACGAGGCGTCCAGAGTCGGAGAGCGCAGCTGCGTCCAGTACCACAGCGCCTCCCTGTAATTTTCCGCGTTCCACGCATTCCAGCCTCTTCCCCAGAGGATCTTTACGGCATTCAGAGAGTCCGGCCATACCCGTATCAGGTCGTCCTCGAGCTTCTTCGCCTCCGCCCCGCCGAGCAGATCGGCGAGGACGAACATGGCTCGCGCCTGAACCTTTCCCCTGCGTTCCTTCACGATCCTGCGCAGCGTCGTCACGGCGTTCGCCCTCTCGGCTTTTCCGGCGAGCGCAGCGATGCGGCGGACGGAGGACTCCGCCCAGCCGTTGCCGCTCAGAGCCAGGCTGCCCCACAGGTTCAGCGCCTCCGTGTAGCGCTTCGTCTGATAGAGGGACCACGCCCTGTAATACGCGGCTTTACGCCACCCGGACGACTTCGCGGGGACCGCACCAAGGAGGGCTATGGCCGTTTTGTAGTCGTTTTGCAGGTACGCGTACTGCCCCAGGGCCAGATTGACGGCCGCCGGCCAGGGCTTCGGGCGCGCCGCGAGCAGGTCGCGCGCGGCCTTATTCGTGGGTTGCAGATCCAGGAGTTTCAGCGCGCCGGCGCTCTGATCGCCGGGCAGTTTAATGATCCTCGCCAGGGTGGATATCCTGCGTTCCCGGGTCTCGGACGTCTCGAGCATCCTGTCCAGTGCCTTTTTCGTGGCCGCGGGGTCGCCATCCCCCAACAGGCGCACCTGAGCGTAGGCGACGTAGTAGCGCAGATCCTCCGGCGCGCTCTTCTCCAGCCGGGCGGCCACCTTCAGGGCTTCCGGAATCCTTTTCCGGTTTTCGTACCCCAGCAGCAGCGTCATATCGGCGTAAGGTCCCACCTCCGCCGGAAAATTTCCCGCGTGGCGCTCCAGAATATCCACCGCCTCGTCCCACCTGTTCTGTATCCGCAGGGCGTTGGCCATAAGGGAATGATCCTGCGGGGACAATTCCCTCCTCGTGCGGTAAACCTCGTCCATCGCCGCCCACGACCTCTTCTGAAACAACGAGGCAAGCGAAATTTCCGCGCTCCACGAGCGGCATCCGCAGGCGAGAACCAGAAGGGCGGTCAGCAGAGCGGCCCGAAATTTATGAAAACGCAAATTCACAACCCCTTTTCCGAATTGAAAGCTGATTGAAGATGGAAATTCAGTTACCAAAGCCTCCGTTTTTCTCCTGCTCGCCGGGCGTCAGCGTCATTTGACGTCGACCGACACCACCTGCCGGACCCAACGGGGCCACGATACGGAAAGAGGACAGGGCGCTTCGCGAAAAAGCGCGAACGCGGCCCCTCCGCTGCCGGTGATCCCCCAGGCATGGCTTCCGGCGTCCTCGAACAGGGCGAAAAGGCGGCTGTACCCCGGAAATCGATCCATAAGCGCCCCTGCGAAATCGTTCGGCAAAAAACCCGCCCGTTCCCCGTCCCGCAGGCGACGATACAGCAGGTCGGCCTCGTCTGTCGCCGCCGCTTCGTTCAGGGGATAAGCCCCACCGTAATAAAGATCCAGGCATTCATAGGCGTTTTCCGTTCCCACGCTCCAGTCGGGAAACGCAATCAGCACGTGAAACGTCAGACGCTCCAACGGCTCCAGTTCTTCCCCGATTCCCGAGACCCGCGCCAGAGGAAGGCCGGAAAACAAAAAGGGCACGTCCGCTCCCGTCCTCAGGGCAACATCCCTCCATGCGCGGTCGTTTTCGCTTCCGGCGAGCCAGCGCAGCATCGCGGCGCCATTGCCGCTGCCCGCCCCCATACCCGACCCCGGCGGCAGAGTCTTTAAAATTTCCACATCCAGAGGAGGAACGTCAAATCCCGCCGACCTCGCATGACTCAACGCGCGGGCCACGATATTCTCTCCCTCGATTTTCATCCCCCGGACGCGCACATCATCCCCGCTTTCGGCCTCCGATATCAAAAGAGTCTCCATGGAGGGAAGACGCAGGAACAGCGACATTATATTATGATATCCACTGGGGCGCACGGACGTCACCCTGAGGGAAAGGTTAATTTTCGCCGCGCAGGATTGTACGAAATGCACCGAAGTCCCTCCCCGAATTACTGCTTACTGCCCTCTGAAAAACGAAGACCCCCGACGGGAGTCGGGGGTCTCGCGGCTAAACTGAGGGAACAATCTCAAGTTCCACTTCTTTTGTGAGAATCTCCGCATAACTGAAAGAGACGGTGCTCGCTTTCGACTCCACGTACATGGTAAAAAGTTTAGGATAGACATCCAGCAGAATTCCCTGCGTTTCTTCTGTCCTGTTACGCCCTTTCGACGTCCGACACTTCACCCGCTGACCCTTGTAGGAAACAATTTCGTTTTTGATGGAGGAGAGGGTTCTCGGCATAAAACATCACTCCCTCGTTTTTACTGCATACGTATACTATCACGTACACGACAAAATGACAAATTTGGCACTTGCGTCGCCAGGGGTTCTGCATACGCCAATTTTCGCACGAAAAGGGTGCAAAAACTTCCCTCCGCCCGCCTCACAGTGCGAAAATTCTAAAAATCGAACGCAGAAAGGACATATCCCGCAGGATATATAAAAAAGAAGAAAAAATTATTAAGGCTTAATTTTTTAATATTGGAAACGAAAGCTCACCCATTCCGCGAGAGAAATGACAAAACGGGTTCTTTCTTCCGCGTCTCGTTCTGAATAACGCTCATTCGACAACGGGGTTTTGACGCGAACGCATCAGGTTTTGCAGGGTAACGCCGGGGCGGGCAATCATGAAGCCAATACGGGGTTGTAACCTGTGGGAACGCGTTTCTTTATGCGCTGCCCTGCCCCTCCCCTTCCTCCGGTATAATGCGTACAAAAAAGTAAATTTGAAGGCAGGCGACATGGAAATGCGCGCGAGGAAAATACGTGAAGGGATAAACGCATCGTTCGGATCATTTGCCACATTTATAAATGGAAGAGTCTTTACGTTCGGCGATAAAACGGCCCTCGCTCTTAAAACCCGCCCGGAACGCCGCGCGATTTGCCCGCATTCCGCACAGGGTAACGATTTCGAATGAATCGCATAAGCTCCTTCGAATCTCTGGTGGGAGAAGAGCCGCTCCTTCTGATCCTCGGTTCCATCCCAGGCGTGGCCTCGCTGGAAAGCGGGCGCTATTACGGCCATGAACGCAACCATTTCTGGCGTCTGATGTCCGCGGTGCTGGAGGAACCGGACGACCTCGACTACGAGGGACGTGTCGCCATGCTCAAGCGCCACCGCGTCGCCCTCTGGGACTCCGTGGGCTCGTGCGTGCGCCCCGGCTCGCTGGACAGGGATATCCGGGAAGAACGCCCCAACGACATTCCGGCACTGCTGCGCGATCACCCCACCATCCGCGCGATCTGTTTCAACGGCCGCGCGTCGCAGGCGGTGTACTGCCGCCACCACGCAAAGAAGATGAAGGAATACGATATCCGGTATCTTCTTCTGCCATCCTCGAGCCCGATCCCCCGAAAGTTCATCAAAACCTTCGAGGACAGGCTGGAAAAGTGGATGGAAATTCGCCGTATTCTGGGCGACGAATAGAACCGAGCTTTTTCCTTCTGTTAATATTGCTTTTGGCGCTGGCGAACCAACTCTTCGATGTGCCTCCTCGAAGCCGAGCCGAGGGTCCCTATAGTTTGAGAGACCTTATTGCTGACATCCGCTCCGCTGTCGATGAGGAGGAATACAACCCCGGGATCTTTGCCGTTTCTCTCGCGCTCGATAGCATATATCAAATTTTCTCCTTAACTGCCGGCTTTCGCTTATTATGGCAGGGAATCGCCGCGTCAGCGGAGTACTCATCCCTGCCCTGCGGAATTACAGGCCGACCTCGCTTTGGCCCTGAAATTTCTCCAGCTCGAAAACGCAGGCGACCGCAAGTTTGGTGCGCTCAAAAAGCGTGTCGACGACGGCATACTCGCGGTCGGAGTGGTTCCACTGTCCCTTCGCTCCCATCTGGTCGATGGTGGGAACCCCCATTTTGACGGACCAGGAGGAATCGGAGCCCCCGCCCGAAACGATGGGAAAGGGCGTCTCGAAACCCAGTTCCTCCGAGACGCGGCGGACGAGATCGAAAAGTCTTTCGTTTCCCGGCGTGCGGGACATTGGAATGATGCCCGATTCACGGACACAGGTCGTCGTTGTTCCCTCCACGTACGTGCGGGCGACGATCTCGGAGATTTTTCGATCCACGTAATCGAGCTGATCGACCTCCATCACGCGAACGTCGACGCCAATTTCGGCGTGATCGGGAACGGCGTTGCGGACGGTTCCGCCTTTGATGGTTCCCACGTTGAACGTGATGCCCTTTTCGTAATCCGTCAGCGCCTGGATGGCGATGATCTTATGGGCCATCTCCAAAATCGCGCTGCGCCCCTTTTCGGGCTCCCGCCCGGCGTGAACGGAGATGCCCCTGACGGCGATATCATAGGACGCCGTGCCCTTTCGCCCCACCACAAGGGCGTTGCTGACGTCGCCCGTCTCGAAATTGAAGGCGGCAATCGCGCCCGCGCACTGTTCCTCGAAAACGCGAGCCATCTCGGACTTCGAATGCCCTGTCTCCTCATCGCCCGCCAGAACGACGCGGATTCGGCGGTCGGAATATCCCGCCTCCCTCAGGGCCCTTATCGCGTAAAGCTGGATCACGATCCCCGCCTTCATATCGAGAACTCCGGGGCCATAAGCCTTCCCGTCCTCGATTTTGAAGGGGCGTCGGCTCACCGTCCCCTGAGGAAACACCGTGTCGAAGTGGCCCATAAAACACACGTGAGGTTTGTCCGTCGGGGGTCCGAAGTCCGCGACAAGCCCGTTTCCGGCCTGAGGGAACTCCACGAGACGCGCGTCCCCGCCGAAGGACTCCGCCGTTTCCCTCAAAAACGCCGCCACTTTGTCGACGTCCTCCCTGTGCAGGGTTCCGCTTTCCATATTGACCAGCTTCCCCCACAGCGAAACCATTTCATCCCGTTTCGAATCGATAAATTGAAACGCTTTTGCCAGCTTCTCCTGCACGATCTCATCTCCTGTACATCCGTCGCAGGGACGGAGCATCAATATTCTCCCGACAGGCCAGCCAATTTTGTCGGATTCGCAATCGACGGCCCAATCGGACGGCCCTGTGTCGTTGCGTCATTTTATCATCTGCCGCGAAATTTTTTGAGCCGGTCAGAAAAAATTTATCTTCATATTAAAATCAAAGCGTCGGGATCGAGGGGTCCGCGGCCCCTCGCGAGGTTTGGGGCGGAGCCCCAAAGACTGGTCGCGTTCATTCTCAATTTGTGGTCATTGGATAAAAAAACGCCCGAAGCGATCGTTCCGCTTCGAGCGGCCCCGTCGGCGTCAAAATGCCGACGCGACGCGAAGGTCCTGAAATCGGGTTACTTCATCGATCTGAGGATGCTCTCGACCTCCGAGCGATACTCCTTTTCCGGGCGCGAGCCAACAAGGGCTCCGCCGACAATTTGCCCTTTGGAGTTCACGAAAATCGTCGTGGGAATCGCCGCGACCTCTCCCAGAACAGGCCTCATCGCGTCGACGGGAAGAATCTGAAGAAAGTCTGCTTTGGTCTTTCCCAGGATGTTTTTGGCGTCACTTATCGTTTCGGAGTCTTTTGGATCCTTAACGTCGAGGACAATCCCCACCAGCTGGGTTCCCTCGGGCATGGAACGCCCCAGACGGCCGAGGTCCGGCATCTCGTTGACGCAGGGCGGGCACCAGGTCGTCCAGATGTTGACCATCGTGAGCGTTTTGTCGGCAAAAATGGCGTCAGTGACCGTCCCGCCATTCAGATCCTTCGCCGAAAAAGCCGGAAAAACATCCGGCATATCCGGCCCCTGCGCCGCGTTTGCCGCCCCGGTCGCGAAGAGCGCCGCTCCAATCAGAAACGCCGCTGCCAAAAATTTTCTTTTCATCGTAAAACCTCCCCGATAATGATGGATACTCGCCAACCTGGCCTGTCCCATTAAATAAAATTTATTCTGTCTTATAATAGAATGAAGCAAAATATATAACACTCAGTAAAATATATTTTAATGCAAAAAATGCGTTTGCGCTCATGGATGTTTGCTGATAGTTTTTTCCCTGGCTGAATTTTTCAACGAATAAAGGAACGTGATCCGAAATGCAGCGTATCTATACATAAAGGCATCGCGATTCCGGGAAAACTATACGCGCACGCTCTCTCTGCATACCCGCCCGCCGCGAAGGGACTCACGGAAATCGGACTTTAAATCCGACACGCTCACCAACTTCATGGAGAGCTTTGGAAGCCTCATAAAGGCGAAGTACTACTATGCCGTCAGGGAGTACCATGCCTTTCTGGCGCTCCTGACCGGAAATCGAAGCAGGGAACCCGTTCTGTTCAGCAGGCTGGAGGCCAGAGCGCTCGAGGCCGTCTGCGAGTATCATATGAACGCCGCCTGAATGCGACCGGGGTATGGGTTGATTGCGCGGAAGAACGAGGAGGGTACTGTCATGGAATTGAATTTAACGGGGAAAGTAGTGGTTATTACAGGCGGAGGCGCCGGGATTGGCAAAGAGACGGCACTCGAATTTGCCCGCGAGGGCTGCAGGGTAGCGATTTGCGGCCGCACGCTGAAAAAGCTGGAGGACACGAAGAAAGAACTGGAAGCTCTGGGCGGCAAAGCATATATTGAGGTGGTGGATACCGCAAATGTTCCCGCGATGGAAATCTTTGCGGACAACATCCACAGAGAACTGGGCGACATTGACTGCTGGGTGAACAACGCCGCCATTGCCTTTGCGAAATCAATTGAGGACATCACCGAAAACGACTGGGACTCCATGATGGCGA
>JAITPZ010000177.1 GCA_031289165.1 Synergistaceae bacterium | reverse complement strand
ACGTTTACGAGGCATTGTAGAACATGTTTCCGCTTTCTGTCAATAAAAATATCTCCCGTTTGAAAATTATGCCCGGGGAATTGTCCCCCGGGGACGTGCCGGGGATGAAAAAACAGGCGAAAAATAAGTTATTATTGAGAAATCCTGAAAAACGAAAAGAAGGGATACGGATGGCAAAGGTTCTTGTTTTGAACGGAAGTCCGCGGAGGGGCGGGAACACGGACGCGCTGACCGCGAAGGCGGCGGAGGGGGTTCGGAGTGCGGGCTCGCAGGTGGAGGAGATCTTTCTGAGCGCGCTGAAAATTCATCCCTGCACGGGGTGCGAGTCGTGCGCCTCCATCGAGGCGTACTGCGTTTCCGACGACGACATGAACGGCGTGATGAAAAAGGTGATCGAGGCCGACGCGATTCTCCTCGCCTCGCCCGTGTGGTGGTTCAACATTTCGACGTACCTCAAAGCGGCGGTCGATCGCTTCTACGGAGCTCTCATGAAGGACGCGGCGTTTCTGAAGGGAAAGAAACTGGGCCTGGCTTTCTGCTACGGGGGCGACGACGAGCTGACTTCGGGAGTGAAGAACGCGATCAACAGCTTTCAGGACATCGCGACCTACACGGAAGCTCAAATCGTCGGAACGGTACAGGGACACGCCAGCGAAAAGGGAGAGATCCTGAAGAACGCGACTCTGATGAAAAGCGCCGTCGAACTGGGGAAAAAATTGGGAGAGTAAGAAAACAAAAATAAAATGCCCCGCCGTTTGGATGTTATGGGAACGGCGGGGCATTTTATTTTACAACGGGGTCAGGGGGTCCGAGACCCCCTGTCGTGGGGGCAGAGGCCTGTCTGTCCGTAGACGCAGTCCGGGCTGCAGGGGACGCAGCGTGACGGAGCGGATTCTTCGGTCGGCGAGTCGCCCAGCGCGATGAGGGCGCAGCGGCTTTTCGCGGGAACGATGACCCCCTCCGGGTTCAGATAAACGCCTTCCATCAGACGGATGTCCTGCAGGTCGAAGATGGAGCGGATCAGGACGGCGTCCGAGGGCTGGAGGGTCTTTGTGATATACAGGTGCATGGGGCCCGGGAGGTCCGCGATCCATACGAGGATTCTCTTCCACATTTCGAAAAGCAGAAAGGTCGATCCCATGTCGAGCAGCAGCTCGACTGCGGCGTCCCCTGCCGGGCCGCGAAAATCCGCGCCGGGCCCGAGCGTCCACACGACCGCCAGGCGGCGAAGGTTGAGGTGGGGCGGCAGCTCCTGAAAAAACGCCTCGCGCGTCAGGACGACGCGGGCCCGTGGAGTCAGAGACTTTCGGTTCGCCTCGCCCTCCCATATCTCCCGAAATTTCCGGAAGGAGGCGGGCGTACCGCGAGATCGCTCCACGTACCGGCGCTCGAACTCCGTCAGGTCGATATCGCCCGCCATTACGACATCACGCCGCGTTCCCTCCCCCTCGAAGGCGTCGAGAAAGTGAAGTCCGGTCATGAGCGTTTCCAGCGGCCAGCAAAACGATGCACTCATTTTGAAGTTAAAAGCCTGAAATCAAAAATTTCGATTACTCCCGGCATGAAGTCAGAACAACTGAGGAATGCAGGCACGATCAGCCTCCTATACCCTCGCCAGCCGGCCTCCGGCGAAGTCCATGGGACGCGGCTCGCCGATCACGGTCAGCTCCGCGCGCGCGCGAATCTCCGGCAGCATGTTCTCGGAGACCTCGAACTCCTCCAGCAGCAGCGTGTTTCGAATGTGGACGATGCGCTCTCCGCCCTCCCGGAAGGGCACCGAGTAGAGCGCTATGCGCATTGCCTCCTCGTCGTCCTTCGCCACGAGAGGAATGGAGGCGCCCAGAATAGCGCCCGACGTGACGTGGTTGATGTAGGTCGGCGCCAGATCGATCTCCTCGACGGTGCGTCGCGTGGTGATGTCCGCGGCCCCGATGCCCACCGCGCTTCCGTGGGTGGGCTCCGAAAGGCCCAGAAGGGCGATACAGCCGATGTGCGGCGTTCCGGGAAAGGTGATCTCCCTCATGCCGGGGCGTCCGATGACGTTGGGGTCCATGCCGGAGCCGCTGATGTTCTTGCCGAGCTCGTCGACCGCCAGAATGTCGATGTCGTCGAACGGAAGGCGCGCCATGCTCTTCCTCGCCAGAACCAGAAGCTCCCGTTCCCGCTCCACGATTTCGGCGGGGGGAATGACGTCGACGCGCATCACGTGTTCATATCCGTTTTCGACGCTCGTGACGCCGAAGAGGACTTTGGTTTTCTCAAGGAAAAATTTCCCCACCTCGGGGATCTGTTCGTGAAAGCGCACAAAGCCCGCCCGGTGCATCGAGGTCGCGCCCTCGTGCTTGCCGGCGCCGATGGCGCACATCTTCAGGAGGCCGCTCTCCCATTCGCCCTTGAAGTCCGTGTGGGGCTTGACCCGGTTGAAGAGGACGATGCCGTCCGCCTCCCACGCGAATTTATCGCAGTAGACCTTCGTGCCGTTCGGGAGCTTCCCGATTTCCACCGTCTCCATGGACGAGCGCACGGGGACGCCCATCGTCGCCTCGCTGACGCCGTAGCGCTCCAGAAGCTCCCTCTGGCCCTCGGCGGTGCCCCCGCCGTGACTTCCCATCGCGGGGAAGATGAAGGGACGCGCGCCCCTGTCCTTCAGTTTGGAGACGATCGCGTGCAGAAGTTTCGCGTAGTCGGCGATTCCCCGGCTGCCCGCCGTCACCGCGATGCTTTTGTCCCTCAGGTCGAGAGGACGGCCGTCGATGGAAAGAGCGTCCACACCGCGACCGATCTCCCCGGCGATGTCCCTTACCTCGTCACCGGCCATCTTCTGCCGAACACGAGCCATGCGGGGAAGTTTTACGGCGTCCAGACCGGGCACCGCGATATCTACGTGCGCGTCAAACAGCGCCATCTGATGTCACCTCTTATTAAAAGATGCGGAACAGGAGCTTTCGGTTATTTTACACCCGAACGCGGCGCGGGCTTCCAGCCAGTTTTGCAGGATCAGGGCAGCTGCTATTTTATCGACCCGCTCTCTTCGCTTCCTTCGGGAGACGTCGCCCTCCAGAAGGGCGCGCTGCGCGATGGTCGTGGTGTAGCGTTCGTCCCAGAGCTCGAAGCGCCGGTCGGGGTACGCGACGCGCAGCTCGTCCGTCAGGGCGGAGATGTGTTCGGCCTCCGGGCCGCGGACGCCGTTCGTCCGGATCGGAAGGCCGACCAGAACGAGCGCGGGGTCGTATCGAGCGAGGCACGCATCGAACCTCTCCCGCCAGGCGTCCCTTCGGCCTCCCTCGTGGACCTGCCAGACGGCGATCCCCTGGGCGAAGATTCCCAGAGGGTCCGTCACCGCGACGCCGATGCGCACGCTTCCGATGTCGAGGGCCAGCACGCGTTCCATCTTTTCAGCGCGTTCCATCCTGGCGCATTCCATATTCAGCGCCCCGTCAGGCTTTGATCTGCCCTGTCAGAGCGTCTTCGATTTTTTTCAGGGCCTCGTCCAGGTTCTCGACATTTTTGCCGCCGCCCTGGGCCGTGTTGGGGCGTCCGCCGCCGCGTCCGCCGAGCAGGGCCGAGGCCTCCTTCACGAGGGTTCCGGCGCTGGCGCCCCTTTTTACCGCCGCGTCGTCGGCCATGACGACGAGCTGGCAGGTTCCGTCCTCCTCATCGACCGAGGACATCACGACGACGGTCGGCGAGTGTTTCTCCTTCGCCCGGTCGCCGACCTCGCGCAGCATGTCCGGCGTGGCCTTCGAAAATTTGGCCGTCTGCAGGCAAACACCCTTTACGTCCTTCTGCTCGAAGACGTTTTCGATGTTCTTCGCCGCTTCCCTGACCCGCGCCTCCTGAGTCCGGCGCTGCAGGCGGCGCAGTTCCTCCATGAGCTCCTCTGTTTTTGCCGGCAGGTTGCTCTCGTCCGTGGAGAGCATTCCCTGAAGGCGCTCCACCAGGCGGGAGACGCGCTGCGTGAGCTCGAGCGTGTTCATTCCCGTCAGGGCATTGATGCGCCGCGTTCCGGAGCCGATGCTCTCCTCCTTCACGATCTTGAACAGCCCGATGTCGCCGGTCGCGCGGACGTGCAGCCCGCCGCACAGCTCCGTCGAAAAACCGGGGACGGAGACGACGCGCACGACGTCGCCGTACTTCTCGTCGAAAAGCGCCTTCGCGCCCCTCTCCCGGGCCTCCTCGCGGCCGCACTCCGTCACGTCGAGGGGCGTGTTCTCCAGAATTTGCTCGTTGACCAGGTGCTCGACCTTCCACACCTGCTCGGCGGTCAGTGCCTCGTGGTGCGTGAAGTCGAAGCGCAGCGTGCGGTCGGTCACGAGGGACCCGGCCTGGCGAACGTGCCCGCCCAGCACGCGGCCAAGGGACTCGTGCAGCAGGTGCGTCGCGGTGTGGTTGCGGCGGATGGCGGCGCGTCGCCGGTCGTCGACCTCGGCGCGGACCTCCGTCCCGACGGCGACGCTTCCGGATTCGAGCTTCACCCTGTGGACGATCATGCCCCCGTGCGGGACGGTGTTTTCGACCATCAGCCTCGCCGCACCCGCGACGAGGCTGCCCGTGTCACCGATCTCGCCGCCGCGCTCGGCGTAGAAGGGCGTGACGTCGAGAAGAAGTTCGAACTCCGCCGGCCCATCGACGCTCTCCACGCGTCCCGCGGGCGTCAGCAGCGCCAGAATTTTGCCTGTCCCGTCGTGCGCGGAGTATCCCGTAAAGACCGTCGCGGGGAACTCGTTTTCGAGGTCCGTGTAGGCGTTGCCGGTCATGGAGCTTTTTTTCTGCTTGCTGGAGGCCCGCGCCCGCTCGCGCTGGGAGTCCATAGCCCTTTGAAAGGCATCCTGATCGACGGAAAGCCCCTGTTCCTCCGCCATCTCAAGCGTCAGCTCCGGGGGAAAGCCGAAGGTGTCGTACAGGGTGAACGCCACGTCTCCGGAAAGCGTCGTTTTCCCGGCCGCCTTCAGGCGCGCCGCCTCGTCGTCGAAGAGCTCGGTTCCCTGCCTCAGGGTCTTTTCGAAGCGGCTCTCCTCCACGCCGATGATCTGTTCCACGGTCAGGCGCTGGTCGATCAGCTCCCGATAGGGGTCGCTCATGGTCTCGATAAGGATGGGCAGGTACTCGCGGAGGAAGGCGCCCTCGAAGCCCAGAAGCCGGCCGTAACGGACGGCGCGGCGCAGCAGGCGGCGCAGCACGTAGCCGGGGCCGTCGTTGGCGGGAAGGACTCCGTCGGCCAGCATGAAGGTCACGGACCGGATGTGGTCGGCGATCACCCGCACCGCCATGTCGTTTTTGGCGTTTTCGCCGTACCGGATGCCCGCCTTTTTGCAGGTGTACTCGATCATCGGCAGGAACAGGTCGGTCTCGTAGTCCGTGTCGACCCCCTGCACGATGGACGTGAGCCGCTCCAGCCCCATGCCGGTGTCGATGTTTTTGCGCGGCAGAGGAACGAGCGTCCCGTCCTTCCGGCGGTCGTACTGGGTGAATACGAGGTTCCATATCTCCATGAAGCGGTCGCAGTCGCAGCCCACGCCGCAGGTCGGGGAACCGCAGCCGTAGCGCTCGCCGCGGTCGTAGTAAATTTCGGAGCAGGGGCCGCAGGGTCCCTGCTCTCCCATGAACCAGTAGTTTTCGCTTTCCCCGAACCGGAGGATGCGGTCGTCGGGAAGTCCGACGAGCCCATGCCACGCCTCGTACGCTTCCTCGTCGTCGGTGTAGATGGAGGCGTACAGTTTCTCCGGGTCGAGCCCGATGACCCGCGTCAGAAATTCCCACGCCCGGGTGATGGCTTCCTTCTTGAAGTAGCTGCCCCACGCGAAGTTTCCCAGCATCTCGAAAAAGGTGTGATGACGCGCGGTGCGTCCGACGTTTTCGATGTCGTTGGTGCGCACGCACTTCTGGCTGGTGACGGCGTGCGGGCAGTCCGGCTGCCGTATCCCCAGATACCAGGTTTTGAACGGGACCATGCCCGCGATGGTGAACAAAAGAGACGGATCGTCCGGGATCAGGGAAAAACTCGGGTAGTGACGGCTTCCCTTTTCGATCCAAAATTTTACGAAGAGTTCGCGTATTTCCTTTCCACTTCGATGCTGCAATCGAACCTCTCTCCTTCCTGAAGTCTCTGTATGCGGGAATTTATGATACACCCAAAGCCCCGGTCCGTAATACATTTTATGCGCGCCCGCTCGTTTATCACGGGAATCACGCGACGCGACAAAAAAAACCGCTGCCCTGGAGCGCCTCCGGGGCAACGGCCTTCGATCGCGGACGCCGTACAGATTACGGATCGCCGGGAATCGGGATTATTCCGCTTTTTTCTCCTCTTCCTTTTCGGCCGTGCGCTCGTAACCCTGCATCCTGTTGCGCAGGGTGTGGGGCTCCGGCATGTTGGCAGCGCAAATTTCGTACTCCTCCGTTCCTGAAGAAGCGATCTGGATGTCGCCGACGTTCAGTATGCGCTGTATCATGCTCTGTTTGACCTGGATCGTGCGGATGTTTTTGGTGCTGATCTCGATGGAGTTCCGTCCGAACAGCCCCTCTTCCAGGGCGATTTCGTCCGGCCTGACGATGAGCGTTATCCGGTAACGGCGAACCAGCATGTGGACGACCACGCCCACAAAAAGGACGATAAGGAGAATCTCCGCCATGTCCTTCCCGCTCCCGTCCTGCATCTTTGTGAACGCCAGCGCAGCGAGAACCAGGCAGGCGACCGCCCCCAGTATATGCCAGTAGAAACTTCTCCATGCCGGTCTGAAGCTCTGTTCATTCATAGTGTTTTGCCTCCTCGTATCTTATGCCCGATTTCAACCGGCATACATTATAACAATTTTTTGCGCGCTCCGCGCCCTCAGAAACGGATGTAGGCGACCTGCGTCTGCAGGTATTCCATGAGCCCGTGTTTGCCGTCCGCGCCGCCGATGCCGGATTTGCGCCAACCCGCGTGGAAGCCCTGCATCCCCTCGAAGTGCTCGCGGTTCACGTAGGTCTCGCCGAACTTCAGGTCCTTCAGGGCGCGCATCACCGTGTTGACGTTCGTTGTGAATACGGAGGAGGTGAGGCCGTATTCGCAGTCGTTGGCCAGCGAGATCGCCTCCTCGTATTCGTCGAAGGGCAGTATCGGAATAACAGGGCCGAAGATCTCCTTCCGGACGATCTCCATGTCCTGCCGGCAGTCCACGAGCACCGTCGGCTCGTAAAAATAACCCGTCTGCGTGTCGGCGACCTTCCCGCCCGTCAGAACTTTTGCGCCATCGGCTTTTGCGCGGCCCACCATCGAGTCGATCTTCCGCTGCTGGTTTTTGTCGATCTGGGTGCTCATGTCCGGCGCGGGGTCGGCGAAGGGGTCTCCGTATTTCACGGCCTGCATCGCCTTCACGAATTTATCGAGGAACTGATTGTAGATGCTTTTGTGGACGTAGGCGCGCTCCGCGCAGTTGCAGACCTGGCCGCTGAAGATGACGCGGGAGTCCACGACGCCTTTGACCGCGAGGTCGAGGTCGGCGTCGGGAAATACGATGGCCGGGGCCTTGCCGCCCAGCTCGAGGGAGACCTTCATCACCTTGTCGACCGAGCCCCGGATGACCTCCTGGCCGGCCTCGACGCTGCCGGTAAGGGAGACCATGTCGGTGAGGGGATGCGTCACGAGGGCGCTGCCGAGGGTCGAGCCGCCGCCGGAGACGAAGTTCAGAACGCCCTTCGGCAGGTCGAGGGAGGCGACCATCTTCGCGAACTCGAACGTCGTGTTCGGGGTGGTGCTGCTCGGCTTTATGACGATGGTGCTGCCGGTCAGAAGAGACGGGGCCACCTTGCGCGCCATGACGAAGAACGGGAAGTTCCACGGACAGATGCCGACGACGACGCCGACGGGCTTGCGGAACAGAAGTATATTTTCGTTCGGGCTGTCGCTTTGGATGATTTCACCCTCGTAGACGCGGGCCCATCCGGCGTAGTAGTCAAAATACGCCGCGGTGAAATCGATCTCCACCTGCGCGAGGGGCAGGACCTTCGCCTGCTCGGAGGCGAGAATCCGGGCCAGTTCGACCCGTCTGCCGCGGATCAGCTCCGCCATTTTCGTCAGATAGCCGGCCCGCTCCGCCGAAGATTTGGCCGCCCAGGGCGCCTGCGCTTTTTTCGCCGCCTCCAGTGCATCGGCGGCGTCCTGCGCGTTGCCCTGCGGGACGCGCGAGATGATTTTCCCCGTGTAGGGGTTCTCCACCTCAATCCAGTCGGATGAATGGGAGTTGACCAAAGCGCCGTTGATAAACTGCTGGTACGTTTCCATCGTTATCCCTCCTTATTTTATTTCCCACAAGAATTGCGACGTGATAAAACCTCAAACTGTCACCATTATCGCAAATTTACTTATCCGACACAATCCGTGTCGGATAAGTAAAATGTCAAAAGGCCCGGTGAGTGCGAGTATTTCGCGCGAGGCTGAAGGAGGGTATAATCCTCCCGATTAAAACGAACAAACGACGGGATTGAACTGCGAATTTTACACAGGGGGACTGAAAATGAACGTGACGACGGGGCCGAAGGTCGACAGAGAGAGACTCTGGAACATGCTTTCGGAGATGGGGGACATCGGGAAGAACGGGGCCGGCCGCACGCGGCTGGCTTTGAGCGCGGAGGACCTGGAGGCGCGCCGGCTGCTGGTCCGATGGATGAAGGAACTGGGGCTGGACGTCCGGATGGACGCCTGCGCGAATATCTGGGGCGTTCGAAACGGCCGGGACGCGACGGAGCGGCCCGTCGTCATGGGATCTCACATCGACACGGTGCGGGATGCCGGGATGTTCGACGGCGTTATGGGGGTCCTCTCAGGGCTCGCCGCCATCCGCGCCATGAACGAGGCGAACGTGGAAACGAGGCGCCCCGTGGCCGTCGTCTCCTTCACCGACGAGGAGGGCGGTCATTTTTTGTCGGGCGGCCTGGCCGGAAGCCGCCTCATGGCGGGCGCCGTCGACCTCGAAACCCTGAGGTCCAAGCGTAACGCTCAGGGGAAAAGCTGGGTGGATGCGCTGAACGAAAGCGGCTTTCTCGGAAAGGATCGCCTGGAGCCCCATGCTTATCTGGAGTATCACATCGAGCAGGGACCGGTACTCGTCGATGAGGGCATCCAGATTGGCGTGGTGCAGGGGGTCGTCGGCCTCTCGTGGCTGCGCGTCGCGTTCAGGGGCGAGGCGAATCACGCCGGGGCCTTCCCCATGAATCGCCGGCACGACGCCGGACTGGCCGCGGCCCGCGCCATCGTCGAGCTCAACCGGCTGGCGTTCGAGCTGGGGGAAGGGACCGTCATCACGCCGGGACAGCTGGCGCAACATCCGAACTTCCCCAACATCGTCCCCGGAGAGGCCGTCCTGACGGTGGACATTCGCCAGTTCGACCCCGACCTGCTCGAACGCGGCATCGCCAGGCTGAAGGACGTCGTGAGAGAAGCCGGAGAATGCGAGGGCGTCGCCACGGAGATCGAGACGCTCTCCCGAACACAGCACGCCGCGTTTCCGAAGGAAATGGTGTCCCTGGTGGAAGGCAAAGCCAAAGATCTCGGCTACAGCACCAGACGTATGCCCAGCGGCGCCGGGCACGACGCGCAGATCGTCAGCACCCTCTGCCCCGCCGCGATGATCTTCGTCCCCTCGAAGGACGGCAGAAGCCACTGCCCGGAGGAGTACACCTCCCCGGAGGACGTCGGAAACGGAGCGGACGTCCTTCTGCACTGCGCCCTCGATCTGGCGCGGGCCCCGAAGGCTCTCCGAGAGAATGGAATTTAATTGAAAGGGGAGTCGAGCGTATATGCGGAATACCGGGGATGCGCAAAGGGACACGGCAAAAATTGAGGTCGATCCGAATCGGTATCGGCGCCCTTCGGAGGAAGAACTGAGGGAGAGGCTCACGGACGTGCAGTATCGGGTCACTCAGCACGCGGCCACGGAATCGCCTTTCGTCAACGCATTTCACTCCGGCGGGGCGGAGGGGATCTACGTTGACGTCGTGACGGGCGAGCCCCTGTTTTCCTCGCGGGACAAGTACGACTCCGGCTGTGGCTGGCCCAGCTTCACCCGGCCGATCGATTCGGCCGCGATACGGGAGAAGGACGACGCGAGTCATGGCATGATCCGCACGGAGGTGCGCAGCCGGGTGGGAGACTCCCACCTGGGGCACGTTTTTGACGATGGACCACGGGAAAGAGGAGGGCAGCGTTACTGCATCAACAGCGCCGCTCTCCGATTCATCCCTCTGGAAGACCTCGAGGGGGAGGGTTACGGCGAGTATAAAAGTTTATTTGTGTAACAGACGACCCGGTTAACTCAGGAACTTATCCGTCCCCATCCCGCTGTGCCCGACCGGAACGCTGGCACGTGAGAAAAAGAGAGGGATGCCAGCGCGTAGAGGCGAGTTCGCGCGCGGAAATGGACAGAAGCCTCCCCGCCCTTTGCGACAGCGCCGTCCGTTCCTCCGACGACATGGCGGAACCCTCTCCTTCATCGGCGGCATAAACGGGAGCGGCGCAAACGGAAAGGAAAAGGGAAACGAGCAGCGCCGGAAAAACAAACACCGCCGCCCAAAAGAGTTCAGGGCGACGGCAACGGCCCGGCGTCGAGCGCTTATTAAAAACTCCTCGACCGCGAAGGGCGGATAATTTTTTTTCAGGGGCGCAATACGTTCCCACGGGAGGAGGCGATTTCGCTCAACTAATGTTTACGAAGGGAAAGCCAGCGGTTGACGAGATCGACATTGCTCCAAAGGTCGATGTAAAGGTCGGTGACGAAG
>JAITPZ010000052.1 GCA_031289165.1 Synergistaceae bacterium | reverse complement strand
TGATGAATTCATCAAAAGTCATGGGATACTCTTTCATACAAAAATTTTATCTGTTCGCTAAACCTTAGTCAAGCGGATAGCCATATACCTGAATTTCATCGCCAAGTTTGACGTGCTAGGATATGAGGAAGCGACGCCGGAACTATTCGATCCTGTGGAGCGCCGGCGTGAATATAGGAGAGCCTATTACCACAGCCACAAGGAAAAAATCCGCGTAGAAAAAGCCAGACGCGCTGAGGCGAAGAAGGTGGCGAGAGTTGCGGCCCTGCCGGTGAAAACCCCGGAGGAGATACAGGCCGAAAAAGAAGAGAAGTTACAGGAAAAGCGCGAATACCAGCGAAAATATCAGCGTGAGTGGCAACACAGACGAAAAGAAAAAGAAGCTATTGACAAAATTGCGCACGAAAAGGTAATATAACGACGTTGTTGGACAAAAATAGACTGCAAAATACAATTTCCGCCTTAATATTTTAGAAATTGCTGCCTTGACAAGAATCATCAAAAGTGGCACAACCTTAACCAGAGCAAGAATTTTAGCCGCAACTTTTGTTCGCTTCGTAAATCGTTGATATTACTATTTCTATAAGCAAACTCTAAACTCTAGTAAACTTAAGTTAAACCACTATACCTCCTCGCGCCTGTCGCCGTCGCCGTGGACCGGGGCATCGTGGCGCGGAGATTTGCCGTATTTGCTATACTGATAGAGCTGCAAAAGCAATCAATGGGGAGGCGTCGCCAAAATGGAAAGAGCGCTCGTGAACGGAATCTGGCAGTTTAAACTCGACATGCTGCAGTCCGCCGCCCTCGGAGCCATCATGTATTATTTCGGTACCTGGCTCAGGTCGAAGATACCGGTACTCGTCAGGTATTCCATCCCCGCGCCGGCCGCGGGGGGCCTCATGGTCGCCGTAATCACGGCGATTCTGCGGGCAAAAGGCATTGCCGCTTTCGCTTTCGATGGAACGCTGCAGGCCGTATTCATGATCTGTTTTTTCTGCACCGTCGGCATGAACGCGAGCTACAAACTGGTTCTGAGAGGCGGTCTCATGATCGTCGCCTTCTGGGTCGTCTCCACGCTTGTGTCGGTGTTGCAGAACGCCGTTGGCATCCCCGTCGCCATGAGCTTCGGCCTGAATCCCCTCATGGGAATAATCGGCGGATCCGTGCCGATGATTGGGGGCTTGGGTACGGCGGGCGCTTTCGGCGCGCTGTTCGAGGACGAGTACGGCGTCGCCGGCGCCTTGAGCGCGGGCATCGCCTGCGCCACGTTCGGCATGGTGGCCGGCTCCATCATCGGCGGCCCCGTCGGGGAGCTGATCATAAGGACCCGCGGGCTTCTGACGCCCGGCAAAAAGGGAAGGGGCTCCCTCGATATTGGGGCGGGCGGAGACGCGGTGCTGGAAGAAGTGGGCGAGTTCGCGCAGGACGGAGAACAGGACGAGGAGGACGAACACAAGGTCTCCGGCCCCCACCTCATGAAAAACCTTTCATGGATACTTATCGCTACCGGCTTCGGTTCGGCCGTGAGCTATTACCTCAAAAAAACCGGCATCACTCTGCCGCCCTATCTGGGCGCGATGATCGTCGCCATAGTCATACGCAACATCGGCGACAGAACCGACTGGTTCGCGATCGACTCCAAATGCGTCGGGATGATCGGCGATATAACGCTTGCGCTGTTCATCACAATGGCCATCAACTCGCTGCAGCTGTGGCAGCTCATGGACCTGGCCATGCCGCTCGTCATCATGATGGCGGCGCAGGTTATCCTTATCGTGCTTATCGCTTATTTTGGGGTATTCATGCTTTTTGGAAAAAACTACGATGCGACGGTCATGGCGAGCGGCCTCATCGGCTTCGGCCTTGGCGCGACACCGAATGCTCTGGTCTGTATGCAGGCGATCACGAACAAATATGGCCCCTCCGAAAAGGCTTTTTTTGTGGTGCCCATAGTCGGCGCGTTTCTGGTTGACATCTCCAACGCCACCGTCATCGCGATAATGACGGGGTTTTTCAGGTAGGCGCTCATGCGGAAAAATCTCGTTATTTCGAGCGCGCTGGTCGTCGCGGTCACTCTGATCCTCGGTTACCGAATCTTCGGAGCCCAAAGCTCGCTTCCCGCGAAGATAAGGATAGCGACGGGCGGAGAATCCGGCGTCTACTACGCTTACGGCAGTGCGTTTGCGGAGATTCTGGAGAAGCGGATGAACGTCCCCGTCTCAGCGATTCAGAGCGGCGGTTCGGTCGAGAATATCCACCTTTTGAGAAACGGCAGGGCCGAGATCGCCTTCGCGCAAAACGACATCATGACCTACGCATACGAGGGGACCAACCTTTTTTCGACCGAGGGGGCGTTCAGGGATTTTTCCGCGGCGGCGGGACTCTATCCCGAGGTATGCCAGATCGTGGCGAGGCGCGAAATCACCGGCATTCCGGAGCTGAGGGGCAGGCGGGTCTCGGTGGGCGACGAGGGGAGCGGAACAGAGCTCAACGCGCTTCAGATACTGGACGCGTATGGAATGTCGTATACCGATCTCAACGTCGACCATCTGAGCTTCGGCGCTTCGGTGGCGGCGTTCAGGGAGGGTAAAATAGACGCGTTTTTCTGCACCGCCGGCGTGCCCACTCCCGCGATAAGCGAGCTGGCGGCCGGCGGGGAAGTTCGCCTTTTAAGCGTGGGCGACGCCCATGCCCGATCCCTCATCTCCCAATACCCCTTTTACTCCCGGCAAAAAATTCCAGGCGGCGCTTATCCGGGCATCGACGACGAATCGGCGACGGTGGCGGTGAAGGCCACCCTGGTCGTCAGCAACAGGCTCAGTGAACAGCTCGTGTCCGAGATATTGAAAAACCTTTTCGAAGCTCGCGCCGAGATCGCCCGGACCCGGGCGGAGGCCGGCGACCTGAGCCCCGAATCGGCAGTGGACGGCATCCCTATACCGCTGCACCCCGGAGCGGAAAAGTACTTCCTGAAGTGATTCAGTGTACGGTGACGTAAGGGGCGTGGGGAGGTGGTGCAACGATTCGCATTTCCGGGCGTTCCAGGGACGCCGTGCGTGATGTATTTTGCAGTGAGTGCTGATTCCGAATCGGAGGAGTGAAACAGTTGAAAGAGCGGGGCGCTATAGACAGGTATTTTGAAATCTCATCGCGGGGAAGCAGTTTCCCGACGGAGATTCTGGGTGGCGTGGTCACTTTCATGGCCATGGCCTATATTTTGGTGGTCCATCCCACCATCATGGCCGCCGGCGGAAAGGGAATGCCGAGGGAGGCGGTTTTCACGGCGACGGCTCTCATTGCCGGCCTCTCCTCGATCCTCATGGGGCTGTGGGCGAAGCTGCCGTTTGCGCTTGCGCCCGGCATGGGGAGCAACGCCATCATGATCGGTCTGGTCGGGGCGGGGCTGATCACCTGGCAGCAGGGGATCGGCATGGTGGTCATTTCGGGCGCGATCTTCGTCATCGTCAGTTTCCCCATACTCCGGTGGTTGCAGCTGGTCGGCGTCCGCGACCCCCGAATTTTGAACTTCAATCTGCGCCGGGTGGTTATTGAGGCGATACCCGTAAGCGTCAAGTTCGGGGTCAGTTTCTGTATCGGGTTGCAACTGGCGATCCTGGCGGCCGGACGCAGCGGAATCGGCTTTGCCCTGGTCAATAACAACAATTTCGTCCTTGGCGACCTGACCAATCCGCAGGTGGTTTTGGGGTTGGTTGGCCTCCTGCTGATTTTGGCCATGGTTTTTTTACGGCGTAAAAACGACCGGCCGCTGGTGCCGGGCGGCTACCTGATCGGTATGCTCGCCATCACCGGCATCGCCATTTACCTCGGCATGGTCAAAAGCCCGGCGACCTTTACGGGGCAGCCGCCCAGCGTTTTGCCGGTATTCTGGGCGTTCGAGCTGACCGGTGACTGGATCAAACAGGTCTACCCCTATATTCTGGTCTTTTTTATGAGCGACTTTTTCTCCACGGCCGGGACGGCTCTGGCCTGCGCTGAAAAGGCGGGCCTGATGGACGACAACGGCAACGTGCCGCGCCTCAGCGAGGTCTTTTACGTCGATTCTCTATTCACGGTCATCGGCGCGTTTTTTGGACTGACGGTGGTGACGACGTTCGTCGAGTCGAGCGCCGGCGTCGAATCCGGAGCACGCACGGGTTTCGCGTCGTTGGTGACGGGCACTCTGTTTCTGGTGGCCCTGTTCCTGTCTCCGATTTTCCTCATGATCCCCCCGATGGCCACCGGAGCGGCCCTTTTCGCCGTGGGCATCGGCATGATGATGGGGATCCGGCGCATTGTCCGCCAGACGGAAAACGATCAGCTGGAGCTGGTCTCGGTGCTGCTGATGATCGCCTACTACGCCCTGCTGCGCAACACGGCCGGGGCCATGTGCTTCGGCATCATCGCCAACGGGCTGCTCAGGGTGATCCGATTTGCTTACGACCGGCCCCGGATCAACCGGGTGAAGCTGGTCTCGGGTGTTTTGCTGTTCGCCCTAGGCGTCAGCTATTTTGTCGTCCAGATCCTGTCCACATCGCGTTGAGGGGGTAATTTCACGATGGGGAAATTTGCGACGCGGAAAGTAATGAGGAAGCTGAGATGCGGGTAATCGATCGCTGGCGCTACCAGTATCGGGACGCCCTTCGCCGTTCCGCGCTGGGCGAGGTCCCCGCGGACCTGGCGATCGTCAACTGCTCCGTGGCGGATGTCCACACTTTGAGCTGCTACAGGGGAGAAGTTTTTGTGTTCGGCGGCATTATCGTCCACGTCGAAAGCGATCCGGCCAAATTTCGCGGCATGGAAGCGGAGGCCAAAGTCATCTGCGACGCGGAGGGTGGTTTTGTGGCGCCCGGCCTGATGGATTCCCACGTGCACGTGGAAAGCTCGATGCTGACCCCCAAACACTTCGGCGAGGCCATAGCGGTGCACGGGACTACGAGTATCTTCACCGACTGTCACGAGCTGGTTAACGTGGCCGGTCAGAGTGGTTTTCGCTACATGTTGGAGGACGGTAAACGCTCTCCCGTCCGTCAGTTCATGCTGATCCCTTCCTGTGTTCCGTCGGTGCCGGGCCTGGAGGAGGCCGGCGCACGAATCGTCGGCAGGGATGTCACGGAGCTGGCGAAACTGGACCGAGAGCTTGTGCCCGGCCTGGGAGAGGTGATGAACTATCCCGGCGTCATCCAGGGGGAGCCGCTGATGTCGGAGATTTTGCAGGCGGCGAGGGATTGCGACCTGTACCTGCAAAGCCATTACTACCGGCTCTTCGGACGTGAGCTTTCGGCCTATCTGGTTCAGGGGCTGGGCGGCAATCACGAACTGCGCACGGAGGAGGAAGTGTTCGAAACGCTCAGGAAGGGCGGCTGGGTCGATCTCAAGGGCGGGAGTTCGATGCCGACGTGGGCTCAGGACTTTTTCCCCGAACTGCTGAAGGGCGTCAGACGTTTCCCCAACCCCGCCAGCCTCAGGCTGACCCTTTGCACGGACGATCGTCATGCGGCCGATATCGTGAACGGGGGGCACATGAACGTGGCGGTGCAGAGGGTGATCGACGCCGGCTTCGACCCGATGCTGGCCCTTTCCTGGGGCACGCGCAGGGTGGCGGAGGAATATGAGATCGCCAACCTCGGGGCCGTGACCGCGGGGAACCTGGCTGACCTGATGATCCTGAATACTCTCAACCGGATCGCGCCGACGGCGGTATTTGTTGGAGGCAGGGCGGTGGCGAAAAAGGGCGTGTTGATCGAAGAGGAGAAGCGGAGCTTCGTCTCCGCGCCCGCGAATTTGCTGAAGAGCGTAAAGCTGGAGAAGGTAAAACGCGAGGACCTGGCGGTTCGCGCGCCTCGCGGGGAGTCGATGACGACTGTGGCATCGGTGAAGGTCAACATCATCGACTTCGCGCAGAAAATCACCGAGCTTGTTTCCGGGGAAATCCCCGTGTCGCCGGACGGCTGTCTGCAATTGCCGGAGAAGCAGGATTTCGCGTATCTGATGGTTTTCAATCGTTACGGTTCGGGGGGAAAGGGAATCGGCGTGATTAAAAACTTCGGCATGACCGATGGAGCGGTCGCTTCGACGGTCTCGCACGATTCGCACAACCTGACGGTAGTGTTCCGCAGCGTGGATGACGCCGTGGCGGTCGTCAACGCCCTGATTGACAATAACGGGGGACTCGCCGTCTGCGTCGGCGGCCAGCTCGCGACGGTGGAGCTGCCGGTCGGAGGTTTGATTTCGGAACTGCCCGCTCCGGAGCTGACGGCGGCGCTGAGCCGTTTCGAACCGCTTTATTACCGGGCCTTCGACGGCAAACAGGTCTCCCTGCTGAGGGTTGCTACCACATCCCTGATCGTCTCGCCGAAGTTCAAGGTCTCGGACATCGGGATCGTGGACGTTCTGGAGCAGAAACTGGTTCCCCTTTTTCCGGATTACCCCGATTTGGGGCTGTAGATCGCCGTGGACGCACGGACGTCGAACGATTTGATTCCTGCGGAAAGCGAGTTAATGAAATCTGAGGGCTGAAAAGAGTTTGTTTCAAGCTGCTTCAGAATTTGTCCCCTGGCTGCTCCGATCGGCGGAGCAGCCATATTTGTCCCGTTCCGGACATCAGAAGCCGAGCACCTGCCCTCTCGTCGTCGCAATTTTCGGTTCCTCGATCTCAATTTCACCAATTTTACGTTAGGAACTTCGCGGCCAATACGATAATGTGCCTGAAACACGCCATTATCTCTCGTCAGGGGGCTTCCTGCGAGAGATATGGAAGAGAAGAGAGCGGAAGGGCGGGCCGGAC
>JAITPZ010000041.1 GCA_031289165.1 Synergistaceae bacterium | reverse complement strand
TTCCCTGGTATCTGGCGACGTCCTCCACGGCCATTCTGGCCTCATCGGCGTTCGACGCAAAAGGCAATTGCGTCAAACTCACAGGAACGGGTTTTTACAGGCTGGACTCGCAACAGGGGAACACCGTTTTCGACTTCTCCTCTTTTGATGGTTACTGGGGGGAGAAAGCGCGGATTTCCAAAGCGCAATACCTCGCTGTTCCCAATCCTGAAACACGCGCCATGATGGCGGAGTCGGGGGAAGGACACATTGTGATCGACCTGCCGGCAGAGTCCGCGCAATATCTGGAGCAGGAGGCTAAAAGGACCGGCGTTGGGGTTGTGAGCCACCTGTTGCCTCGTGTCCGCTCCCTGATAGTGAACTCGGGCCTGCCTGTTTTCGCCAGTGCCGAGCTGCGACAGGCCGTCTCCCTGTGTATTGACCGCAGGGGAATCGCCCAGGCGATCCATAAGGAGGCGGGCCTTGCAGCCACGCAACTGCTGGCGGACCTGACGCCCTGGCACGACAGAAGCCTGCCTCCTCTGGAGTACAACCCTGAAAAAGCGAAAGAGCTTTTTCTGCAAGCGGGCTGGAAGCCAAATAAGGAGGGCGTGCTTGAGAAAGACGGTCAGGAGTTCGCCTTCGAGATTTTGACCTATTCGGTCAGGCCCGACCTTCCGGTGGTTGCGCAGGCAATCCAGCAGCAACTGGCGAACGTCGGCATCAGGGTTTCTATCGCGGTGGACAACGCGTCGGTCATCGTCTCCCGACACAACGACGGGACGCTGCAAAGCGCTCTGCTGGGGCGCAACTACAGCCTGGTTCCCGATCCCATCGGCAACATCGCGGCGGATTTCGGAGAGCCCCGCGATCCCATGGGCGCCATGAACTGGCGATCCGACGCGGTGCAATCGTTGATTAACGCTTACATGGAGGCCTTCGACCCTGAGAGCGCCTCCAAAGCACGTTCGAGCATTATGGCTATTCTTCAGGCGGAGCTGCCGGTGCTTCCGATTTCCTGGTACGCAAACCTCTCGGCTGTCAGCGGGAAGCTGGACAACGTCAATCTGGATCCCTACGAAATCAGGGCGTACACCGAGGGAATTCGCTGGAAAAAATAGGTTGAGCCTTGGAAAAAATAGTTTGGATTTTTGGCAGGTCGCTTTTGAGGGGATTGTGCGTTGCCGGGAGCGTCGCCAGTCTTTGTTTTGTCGTGGTGCATTTCATGCCGGGAGATGTCGCGCTCGAGATCGCTATGGCGCGGTACGGAGAGTCGGACATTCGCATCACCGAAATGGCCGATCGCGTTCGCGAAGAGGAAGGGCTTTCCCTGTCCCTCCGGCTTCAGTATCTGAACTGGGTGGCGAGGGTCGCCAGTCTGGATTTTGGAATTTCGCTGGTCGATGGGCGTCCCGTTCTTCCAACGGTGGGAGGCGCGCTCAGGTTTTCGGCGATTCTGGGCGTGGCCGCGCTGGCAATTTCCCTGTGTGTCGCCCTGCCGGTGGGGATCGTGTGCGGACTTTTTCCGGGGGGAAAGTTCAATTTTGTCATGGCGATATGTTCCAGTCTGATTATTTCTGTTCCGGCGTTTGTGTGGGGCATCGTTCTCGTGGTCGTATTCGCGCTGAAACTTAGGTATCTGCCTGTTGCCGGATTTGCCTCTCCCGCGCACATCGTTTTGCCGGCCACGACGATCGCCCTTACTTTGTTCGCGCCCTCCAGCAGAATCATCGCGGTATCGCTGTCGGAGACCATTGAGTCGCCTTACTGCGCATTCGCCCGGCACAAGGGTTTGAACGAGTTTTGCGTTTTGCTGCTTCATGGTTTTCGCAACGCGTCCGTTCCCGTGGTGACTTACGTCGGGATGCAGACAGCGTCCCTTTTCGGAGGCGCGATGGCGGTCGAAAGTCTTTTCAACTGGCCGGGGGTGGGGTCGCTTTTTCTGCGTTCGGTCACGACAAGGGACATTCCGGTGCTGCAGGCGGCGGGGATCGCCATGGGACTGATCTATGTGACGGTCAATACCGCGGTGGACCTGTTGTGTCTTTATTTGAGGCCTACGGTCAGACTGGAGCGGCTGGGATGAATACGCCCCTGCCGCACGGATCTCCGTTTCTCAGGTTTTCGATCTCCAAGCCCCATGCGTTGGGGCTCTTCATTTATGGCGGAACGGCGGCGTTTCTCCTGTTCGTCCTTCTTCGCGGAACGGATCCCGGCGCTCAGGACCTCGCGAACACGTTTTCCCTTCCCGGTGGAAAATATGTTCTGGGAACGGACCACTTGGGCAGAGATGTCGCCGCCAGAGTCACCAGGGGCGCTCTGAACTCCCTGATGTACGCCTCCGCCTGTATCTGCGGCACGGCGTCCATCGGGACTTTTCTGGGAATGTGGGCGGCTTGGGCGGGAAATCGGGTCGAAACGGCGATCCTGACCGCGACAGATTTCACGATGGCCTTTCCTGGACTTCTTTTTGCGCTTTTCGTCGGCGGGCTCTTCAAGCTGGGCGCGTGGCCTGTCGTCCTTTCTCTGGCATTGACCGGCTGGGCGGAGTATTGCCGAATGGGCCGCGCTCTGACGCGGGTGATTATCGGCCGTTCCTATGTGGAAGCCGGTATTCTGTCCGGTTATCCCTCGTCCTTTTTGATACGAAAATACGTTTTACCGGAAATTTTGCCGCAGATCACGACCACAGCGTCTTTCGGCATGGCGAAGACGATATTGCAAATTTCCTCCCTGAATTTCGTGGGAATCGGCCTGACTCCGCCCATCCCCGAACTGGGCGCCATGATCTCGGAAAGTCTGCCCTACGTCAGGCGACATCCCTTCGTCGTTTTTCCTCCAGCCGTTCTGACCTCTCTTTTCGTATTCGCCCTCATCCTGTTTTCGGGCTCCGGCGACGCAGGGAAAACGAAAAGGAATACTTTTAAGGAGGGATATTTTTGAATTCGAGCGGTTCTCTCCTCGCTTTAGAGAATTTCGCCATTTTCTCCGGAATTGCTTCCCGTTATATCGTTCGAGACGTCAATCTGTCCGTCCCCGCCGCCGCGCCCTTCTGCCTGGCGGGGGAGAGCGGTTGCGGCAAGTCGCTTCTGGCTCAGGCGATCGTCGGATCCCTGCCCGATGAACTGGAGGCGGAGGGATCCATTTTTTTGGCCGGCGACGCCATCTCAGAGCTTCCTCGAAAGCAGATCAGGGAGCTCTGGGGGAGAAAAATTTTCTATATGCCTCAGGAGCCTTCTTCTTCGCTGGATCCCTCGATGAGGATCCGCGAACAGATTCTCGAAATCCACACGCGCGTCATGGGCAAACCGCGGAAAGAGGGCTTGAGTCAGGTTCGGAGAATGCTGGAGACTCTGGGCCTGGACTCGGTCACAGCAGGCAAAGAATATCCTCTCCGGCTTTCCGGAGGAATGAATCAACGGGCTCTGCTGGCTATGGCGCTTTCTTCCCCGGCGGAGCTGATCATCGTTGACGAACCCACCAAAGGTATGGAAAGCGCGAAAAGGGATGAGGTCATCTTCCTTTTGTCAAAATTGGCGGAGGAAGGACGCACCATGTTCTGCATCACCCACGACCTGGAAATTCCCCGCAGGCTTGGAGGAATGTTGGCCATGATGTACGCCGGCCTCATCGTGGAGGTAGGCCCTTCACGGGAAGTTCTGAGCAGCCCTCGCCACACGTACACGCGCAGTTTCCTCAGGGCGTTGCCCGAAAACGGGCTGAACCCCATTCCGGAATTCGTCCTGAATTCGTTGGACACGGCTTGGGGCAAAGAGAATTCGCGGAAAAGCGATTGGCAGGGGGAAAATTGGAAGGAAGCGAGACGATAGTGACAATACCCTGTCTTTCGGCTGAGGGAGTTTCCAAAACTTTCCGCCTGCCCGGAAACGTGAGGAAAAGACTGTTCGAAGGGATGACGCTTTCGCTCTTCCCGGGAGAGATCGCGGGGCTTTCGGGGCCGTCCGGCGCAGGGAAAACGACTTTGGGCAACATTCTCCTGGGATTGGCGAGGCCGGACGCGGGCGTCGTCCGGTGGGAAAACGAAAACATCGTCGCTATGCCGCGGGGGCGGTTTAAGGAGTTGCGCCCCCGGTACCAAAAAATCTATCAGGATCCACTGGACTCCTTCCCGCCTCGTCAGACGATCGGGGAAGCGCTGCGCGATTTGTTGTTTTTTCGTTTCGGACTGAGTGTGGAACAGGCGCAGGAAAAAATTGCCGAAGAGACGCGCTCGGTGGGACTTGACATGGATCTTTCGGAGCGACTCCCCTCGCAACTGTCGGGAGGCGAACTGCAGCGTTTTTCTCTGGCGCGCGTCCTGCTGGCCGATCCTTTGTTCATTCTGGCCGATGAGCCAACCTCGAGGCTGGATATTTCGATCCAGGCTCGAACGGGGCGCCTGATTCAGCGGCTTGCCGAGAAGCGGGGAATATGCGTCCTGTGGATAAGTCATGATCTCCCCCTGCTGAAAATACTGTGTTCGAGAATTCTGAACCTGCGAGAAGAATCCTGACTAAAAATAAAGGAATGATCGAAATGTCGAAATTGCAGGATCTTGTGGAACGGAACTGGACGGAATCCGCGGAACGATACGACGGATTCGTCGAGAGGGATTTGAACGGGCCCAAAAGAGACGCATGGCGATCTTTAATTCTCTCCAATGCCCCTGAGAAAAAGAACGATAGGCTGAAAGTCCTGGATATAGGAACGGGGCCGGGATTTTTTCCGATCATTCTCGCATCGGCCGACGTGGAGGTCTCGGCCATCGACTGCACGAAAGAGATGGTCAGGATAGCCGAAAGGAACGTCGCGAAAGCCGAGAAGCAGGCCGATATACGGATAATGGACAGCCATAGTCTGGACTTCCCCGACGGGAAATTTGACTTGGTGGTCAGCAGGAACGTGGCATGGACGCTCAGCGATCCGGAAAGGGCTTATGGAGAGTGGGCAAGAGTATTGCGCCCCGGCGGAAGGATTTTGATCTTCGACGCGAACTGGCAGCGTCACTATCACGATGAGGAGGCGCGCCGGCGCTTTGAAGAACACGACAAAAAGTATTTCGCCCGAACCGGCGAGCATCTGGAAGATTTTATCCAGCAGACCGCCGATCCAAAAACGGCAGGGGACCTGCGTTCTTCCACGCCCCTCGGGAAGTTTCAGCGACCCCAGTGGGATTTCGATATCTTATTGAAGCTGGATCTCAGGCGATTTCATTTCGACCTCCGAGTCGGCGAAGAAGTCTGGACGCCGGAAGAGCAGTTCAGGTATCTGTACGCCCCCATGTTTATGGTGATGGGCGAACGATAACGGAACCCCGGCCCCAGAATGCCCGCCATGGCGAGAGCCAGAACCATGCCGAGGAAGGCGAGGAATATATCCACAAAACGCATCAGCACCGTATCGACAACACCCCCTGAATACCCGCAGACGGCGCCGATAAGGGTGCCTGTTCCCAGCGTAGCGGCAACGACCGCAATTGAAGAAAAAACCGACGCGGAAGCTCCCGCCAGTATTCGCGAATAAACGCACCGCCCGAGCCAGTCGGATCCAAAAGGAAATCTGGCGCCGGGCGGTTATTTGGCCAGCGCGATACTGGCGCGATTCGGGTCATTCGGTATCATATATGGTACAAAAACACATCCTGCGCAAAGCAGCAGAACCAGAGCGAGAACGACATACATCCTCACGCGTGGCGCCAGAGGTCTCCTTCTGTTTTTCATGGCCCTTGCTTTTAATTATTTGAAAATTCAGTAACACAATACCTGCCCGCCCGATGTTCAGCCTTACTCCTGTCGGGTGCGATTGAAACGCCAGACATGTACATGAGTTATTTCTGAATATTTATAGTGTAGCTCAAACTTCGCATTTGGATCAAATTTGGTATTTTCAAGTAAGTTTTGAAGTGAAAATAAGTAATAGCACGATTTATATTCGAAAATGCAACGGCGAAGTTTGATGTGTAGCATAAAAATATTATATCGTGCTACTATTCTTTGTAATGACGCTGCCGTTGTAAATAACAAAACCGTGTCCGATTTTCAATTTTGAAGGGAGTAGTGAATATGATTCATTTTAACAAAAATTTCCGAGTCTGACTGATCGTTATGACGCTATTTACACTGTACGGAGCTCGCGCTTCTTTCGGAGCCATCGTTTTGAAAGATATTCTCGATCGGGAAATAACTCTGGAACACCCCGCAGAAAAAGTCGCTCTGACGTTCAACTTCGAGGAGTATTTTGCCGCCGCGGATCGGCGCGTCTCGAAGATCGCGGGCTGGGCGCGGGCGTAATGGGAGGAGAGCAGGGCGAACAACGACAACCACGCTCAAAAGGCCAGGCGCGACCTTTAAAAGTATGATGCCCGCAGGCAGGCAGGCATAAACTTTTCCGGCCCTTCGTTTTGTTCTATTCCGTATCCAGGAATCTGCGTTTACTTTCAGTACAAAGCCCGATAGCCATTTCTGAGATCTTTGTAGTGCTGCATTGAGATCCTGCTCGTCCTTTGATGTTTCAAAAGACCAAAATCGTTCCACTGTGTTCAATGCCTCTTTTTTCGACAGTTTCAATTGCAGATCGCCTGAGAAAACAACCTGTGAATTGGGACCGAATACGGGAGGGAATATTTTGACACGGAAAAGCAGGGAAAAAAGAGATGTTGCTGTTACGGTTCATTTGACAAAGAGCGAGAAGGCCGCGCTGGAAAAATTGACGGCTGTATGGGATCTCGATGCGGCGGTTATCGGTCGACGCCTGATTCAGTCTCTTCTCAGGGGGAAAATGTCGTTACCGGCCCTTCTGCAAAAATACAGAAAGAAATCTGCCGCCGAAGAACCTGAAAGCAGATTTCACGAGTCAAGAGCCTATCGGGTCTATATTCGCATGACCCGAGACGAAATGCGGAAGTTGTCTGCTCTTGCCGACGAAGGGTTTTACTTTCCCGGAACGATGGCCCGAATCCTTATGGAACTCCTCCTTATGGGAATAATCGAGCAAAACGACATTTGGGAATAAAGCCCGCAATATTAAACGCGCATTTATCCATTCTCAGCACCGGATAGCCGAATAATCCGTCCTTATTCGCAGGTTGTGCCAGTTCCCCCCTTTCGGAACCTGAAATAAAGGGGGGCCTAAAGGCTGCTTTCTTCCTGCCGCGTCAATACTCTGCCGATCAAAACAAATTTTCGAGTGTTCACAGGGTTTTACTGTATTCAATCGCTCTGCCGTCGAAGCCGGATCCGATAATCCTCGCTTTCGATGGACAGCCAGCCGAAAGAACAAAGCCGCGACACGATGCGCCTTGCGCCGAAGGGATCGGCTGACAGGCGTTGCGCCAGGGCGGAGGCTCCAGGGAAATTTGTGGTTACGATGGTTTGCAGCTTCCACTCGATGCGCGTGTTGATAACATCGTACAGCCGTTCTATCGCCCATTCGGATGGTTTCTCCGCTCCGAGATCGTCGATGGCAAGACAGCTCACGCGCTTCACATGATCGACCATTTCCGGATACAGACCTGTCCTCTTTGTCTCGAACGTGCTTTTCAGGTGTTCCAGATACCCGATGGCGGAGATAAAGAGCGCTGTGCGCCCCTGAGCCAAAGCCGCCCGAACAATTGCCGCCGCGAGGTGTGTTTTCCCCGTACCGACACCGCCCGCCAGAACCAGGGAGCAGAGAGTCCGGACAGCTCTTTCCGCCTCGATTTTCGCGCGCCTGATACTTTCGTTCCGCCCTGTCGTGATGAAATTTTCAAGGCCGCATTCCCGCAGAGCGGGAGGAATCGCTGCTTTGGAAAAGAGTTTTTCGCTCCTGCGCAGGGCGTCCCGCGCTTTCTTCAGCGGGCACAGCCCCATCGCGATGCGGGCGGCTTTCCTGTCCGGCGTCAGGAATACCTGCATAACGCAGCCGCGCTCTCCGCAATCGTCGAGGCCGGGACATTGACGGCACAGAGAAAGATGACGCAAAAACAATTCTCCGTCCCGCTCGTCGACTTCGGGCAGCGTTTCGCAACCCAGATTCCTGAAATAATCCCAAAGCTCCGGGTTCATAAATAGGCTCCCTCATACGGGTCCGGCGCCTCTTTTTCCTTCGTTCCCCGTCTCGGCGGCGCTTTATCCTTGAGCGAGCTCTGGTATTGCAGAGACCTGTAAATATAAACGAGCGTCAGTTCTGATAAAGGTCTGTTCTTTTTCCTGAAACGTTCGACAGCTTCGGCAATTTCCCTGTTCACGCGGCTCGGAGTGTGGATTTCCTCCAGAGCGCGAAGGGCGGACAGCTCTTCGGGGCTTATCCCAACGCGTCCGGTTTTCAGCAGGAAGTAGTCCAGGGTTTCCCGCATGACGGTCGGAACATCTCCAAAGGCAAAAGCGTCGCCGGGAGCGATCAGGTCATCGTCCGCGCATCGGTCATTTCGGTATCGGTCATCCGGCGGGAGGCTCGCCTCCCTCTCCGAAGGAGAGTAATCTTTTTCTTTTTCTTTTTTCTTGTATATGTTTGGTTCTCGTAAAGATAGTCCATCATCCTCTGCACCCCCGGAGGGGCAGAATTGAGAGATGGGTGCAGCTTCCGCACCCCTCGAAATGGGAGATTTTGCGGAGCCCGCAGATTCCGCGTCCCTGTAACAGAGGGCGCGATGGCCGACGATCTTATAAACGGACGCTTTTTGTTTCCCGTTCTCGAAGCATTCCACACGTTCGATGACGCCGCGCTCAGCCAGGGCTTTTAAAGACTCCTGAACGCGGCGGACACAGCAGTTCGCTTCTTCGGCTATCGTTTTGACCCTGAGCGGACAGCTTCGCGTCTGAACGTTCACGTGGGCGCAAATGACGGCAAATACCGCTTTATCGCAGGTGGAGAGCGTTTTGTCCTTTATGACCTCCAGGTCCACGCAGGCGAACCAGAAATCGGAGGAGGCGCGCCTCTGAAATTCGCTGGCATCATCGGTTTGGACGGCGGGCATGTCACGACCTCCCTGTACTGTATTGGGGACAGACACTTTCATTTCGCGACTCCTCTCCGGCCTCCGAGGCTCGCCGAAATCGCCGACAGACGCCACAGTCTGGTTCTCGTGCAGCCGCCGAAATTCTCACCGGCAGGAAGGATGCCCTTTTTGATCCAATCGTAAAACGTGGCGGGTTTGATGCCGAGAAATTCCTGAATCTCCTTCGCCCTCATCAGGCGATCCTGTTCCGCTTCCTGCCGCGGCGTCTCGACCGGCGGCATCGGCACGGCCTCCTGAATACGGACAATATCCACCAGCAGATCGTCCAAAAATCTGCGATGGGCCTGAATTCTGCGTACCAGCTCTTCTTTTTTCACACTCTCGGACTGAGGCATTGACTCTATTCCTCCTCGTAATATTTTTTAAAACTTAACCGGCGGCAAAAGCTGCCGGATTTTTTACCAGATGTCGTTTTTGTCGATAATGCCGATGATGAAGAGTTCCACAAGAATTCTGGCTATCTCTCCGGGGAGAAAAAAGCCTTCTTCGGCCAGAGTACTCAGTTTCTGCTTCTCGTCCCGGCTCAATCGGATGCAAACCCTGGACGTTCTGGATTCGGATGTCTTGAGTTTGAGCTTCCTGACGGCGCCCTCCGCGTGGTATTTCTGCAAAAGTCCCAGCAGAGTTGTTTTGTCGCTGAGGAGATACTGGATCAGACGCCGGCCAACCAGGGCCATATTGACATCCCAATCGTGAATTATCTCTTCCAGCGCCTTTTTATGAGATTCTGACAAATGAGCCGCGATAGTGACTTTTCGTTCGCCTTCGGCTTCGGGTTTCCTTCGCAAAATATCCCCTCTTTTCCTGAATTTGGATTCACGAACTGAGCCTTCCAAAATTTCCCGTAAATTTTTCGCCGGTATTTTCCGTTGGGGGCATTTTATAACCTGAAAAGCCCGCCTGAACTAAAAAATGCGCTCGAAGCGCGTCAAGTCGGCTCAGAGGCGCTCAGGTCAGCTTTGAGCGCAGTTAATGAGCAAAAAGCGCATCTGATGTGCTTGGAGATCATTTTTCGTTCCCAAAATTCAGATCGTCGCTTACCATCCTCCCAAGTCAGTTTTTGAGAGACGAGAGAAGAGGAAAAGCGATGGACAGAGTGACCGCGGGCGCGAAAATCGCGGCGAGCGTGACGGACCGTCAGCAGGAGGCCGGGGAAGAGAGGCAGAGGCGCAACCTGGAAAAGCTCCGCAACGAGCTGGGAGCCGTTATCTGCGAGGCGCTGGACGACGGGGACGTTATCGAGATCATGGTCAATCCGGACGGGAAGATCTGGCTGGACCGCGCAAGGTCGGGGATGGAGGACACAGGGGAGAAAATCTCCCCCAGTCGGCTCACAGCAGCGCTCGGCACCATCGCCGCCATGCTGGACACCCGGATCAACGCGCAGTCTCCAACGCTCGAAGGCGAGCTGCCCCTCGACGGTTCGCGGGTGGAAGGGACCGTTCCCCCGATCTCCAAAGGCCCCGGGCTCACCATACGCAAACACGCCTCGGCGGTTTTCCCCATGAGCCGCTATATCGACGAGGAAAGAATCGCGGCGGAACATGCCGTCCGTCTCAGGGAGGCCGTAGAAAGCAGGAAGAACATCCTCATCGCGGGCGGAACCGGTTCCGGCAAGACGACCTTCGCCAACGCTTTGCTCGACATCATGAACGAACTGAGCCCCACGGATCGCCTCATCGTCCTGGAGGACACGCTGGAGCTGCGGTACAGCATGGAAAACGTCTACTCCCTGCGAACGGACGAGAAAAGTGAAACCGACATGCGGCGTCTCGTCAGAATATCGCTGCGACTGCGCCCGGACCGGATCATCGTCGGCGAGGTGCGGGGGAAGGAGGCGCTGGACCTCCTGAAAAGCTGGAACACCGGACACCCCGGAGGGATCTGCACATTGCACGCCAACAGCGCGCCCAGCGCCCTCATCCGTCTGGAGCAGCTCATCTCCGAGGCCAGCGTAAGTCCCATGAAGGAACTCATCGGCGAGGCCGTCGATGTGGTTGTTTTCCTGAAGCGTCAGGCGGGAAAGGGTCCGATTGTCGCTGAAGTTCTGGAAGTGAAGGGGGTGGATCTCAAAAGCGGAGCCTACGACTGCAATTTTTATTAACCA
Source organism: Synergistaceae bacterium (assembly GCA_031289165.1). Lineage (GTDB taxonomy): Bacteria > Synergistota > Synergistia > Synergistales > Aminobacteriaceae > JAISSA01. The sequence goes on along the minus strand of JAITPZ010000041.1, from coordinate 3,574 downwards.
ATCAACCGCGGCGCGGAAGGAAAAACGGTAAAAGACGAATCTCACACGAGAGACGAGAGCAGAGAGAAAAGAGAGGAAAAAAATGAGAGTAACGGGAATTGAAACAGGGGAAATGAGGCGGAGGAGGACGGCTGCCGCGCTTCTGATGGCGCTGACCCTGCTCATCGCGCTGCCAAACATCGTGGCGGCGACGGGGAGCGGCACGTCGATCGGGGCGCTGCCGTGGGAAAAGACCCTTTCAGGGATCGCGTACTCGCTGACCGGACCCGTGGCGCTGGCGCTTTCGCTGGTCATGGTGGTGGTAGGGGTCGGAGTCCTGATGTTCGGGGGAGATATGGCGGGCTGGGCCCGCTGGGTCGCGTTCGCGGCGCTGGCCGCGGGGACGCTGGGAGGCGCCGCCAACCTGATTGCCCTTCTGGGCGTCACGGGCGCGCTCGTCTGAGGAAGAGGGGCTATGGACGATTTGAAGCGGGTTCCTGTCCACCGGGGATTGACCCGGCAGCAGCTTCTGGCCGGATGCGACCGGGAGTTGTTTCTGTTGCTGGCGATGCTGTGCGGGCTGCTCCTGATGTCGGGGATAACGCGGATGTACTGGAGAAACATCTTCCTCGGCATCGGGCTCTGGCTTGTCGGCGTTCCGATTCTGGCGAGGCTGGCGATCTACGACCCCCACTTCAAAGGAGTCGTCGTCCGCGGCATCCGTTACACGCGAATCTCCCTGCCGGCGGTGGGAAAACCGGGCAGCCGCGTCAAACTCGTCCACCATAAGGGGTCATGGGCCCCTTAACCCCATCAGGGGACTTGAGGGATTGATAAGACAGCTTTCTAAGTTTTGAGAGACGGAGAGAAGAGAGAAGATCCGGGGAAAGGAAGATTTTCCCCGGTTTCCGGAACGAAATCACAAAACGCAAAAATCTCCGTCGCGGTCAGACATTACATATTCATAACATATTTTTGGAGGTGTCTTTTTTGCCCAAAGGCGAACGCGGATTCGCGGATTATCTGGCTTATTCCCATATCATACCGCCCGGCGTCGTGGCGATGAAAAACGGCTCGTACCTCGTCGGGTATTTCTGCGAAGGCCCGGACCTCGAAAGCGCCACCGTGGAGGAGATCGAGCATCTGCACGCGATGACCAACAGCGCCATGCGGCGTCTCGGCAACGGCTGGATGATTCATTTCGAGTCCGTCAGGAAACCGGCGGACAGCTACCCGACAAACCATTTCACGGAGCCCGTCAACCGGCTCATCGATCTCGAACGAAGCGCCCAGCACAAAGCTGAGGGCGCGCACTTCGAAACATTACATTTCCTGTTCTTCACGTACCTGCCTCCCGCCCTGGAAAAAAGCGGCCTCTATCGAAAGGTCGCGGAATTCGTCTCGGAAGGGCGCCATACCGCCGCGGACGACGATCAGACCATCGAGTACATGGAAAACACCATCGCCGACATCCTGGACGTTCTGGGGCAGGGGATAAAAATGACGCGCCTCGGCTTCGTCCCGGAGAAGGATGAAACGGGCGCGTACAGAGAAGACTGCGGCAGCGACGAACTCCTGTCGGTGCTGAATTATTTCGTCGGGGGGCGCTGGCATCCGATAAAGGTCACTCCCTTCAATACGGCCTGCATCGACGTTCTTCTGGCCCGCGACGCCTGGCTGGGTTCGTCGGAGATGCCCATGACGCTGGACCGCAAATACCTCGGAGTCGTTTCCGTCGTCGAGTATCCCCTGGAGACGTATCCGGGGATTCTGCGTCAACTGGCCGCGCTGCCTTACGAGATTCGCTGGTCGAACCGGTATATCTTTTCGGATTTTCGGAAATCCATGTCGGTGCTGGACTCCCACAGAAAACAATGGGTGCAGAAGGTACGGGGTTTCGTAGCGCAGATCATGCAGAACGAGCGAGCGCCGGTCAATCAGGACGCGACGCGCATGGTGGGCGACATCGACAGCGCCGCCGAGGAGCTTGCGGCGGGCTGGGTCGGATATGGAAAGCACACGAGCGTCGCCATCGCCCGCGCGGACACGCCGGAGGCGGCGGAGCACGTAGCGCGGGAAATTGTAAAGGTGTTCGAGCGCAACGGATTTCCTGCGCGCATCGAGAGCGTCAACGGGATGGAGGCTTTTCTGGGGAGTCTGCCTGGGCATGGTTACGAAAACGTGAGGAAGGCGCTCATCAATACCCTGAACCTTGCCCATATCATCCCTCTGACGAACGAATGGGCGGGAGAACCGTACAATCCCTCTCCGGAGATCTCGAAGCACTACCTGGCGGAGGGCGTTTCAACGGCGCCGCCGTCATTGATTCAGGCGACGAGCGTCGGGAGCACGCCGTTTCGACTGAACATCCACGTCTCGGATCTCGGCCATACTCTGGTTCTCGGGCCGTCCGGTTCGGGAAAGTCCACACTTCTGGCCCTGATCGTCTCACAGTTCGAGCGGTATAAAAACGCGCAGATTTTTTGCTTCGATAAGGGTTACTCGATGTACCCGCTTTGTATGGCGCTCAGGGACAGCGCCCATTACGACCTCGGAAACGATGGAGGCACGCTGTCGTTCTGCCCGCTGGCAGAGATCGACACGGTGGCGGAGCAGGGAGTGGCGGCGGAGTGGCTTGAGTCGATGCTGATCCTTCAGGGCGGCGAGATGACGCCCGCGCGCCGGTCGGCCATAAGCGACGCTCTGAAAATCCTTGCCTCTTCAACAGACTACGAGGAAGAGGACCGAACGGTCGCGGACCGAACGGTCAGGGGCCGGACGTTCACGGATTTTCTGGCGACGTTGCAGGACGAGGAGCTGCGGCAGATTTTCGGTTATTACAGCCTCGGGCACACGGGGGAGATGCTGGACGGTACGAGCAGCGGCATCCGGTACGCGAAGACGACGGTGTTCGAGTTGGAGCATCTGTTCAATATGGACCGGAAGATTGTCGTGCCTGTATTTGTCCATATCTTCAATCAGATCGAGAAGCGAATCCTGAGTGCTTACGAGAATGCCAAAAGCGGTCGTCCTTCCCTGATCGTGATCGACGAGGCGTGGCTGGCTCTGAGCAATCCTATTTTCGCGTCGAAGATTAAGGAATGGCTGAAAGTGCTGAGAAAGAACAACTGCGCGGTGATTCTGGCGACGCAGAGCCTGAACGATATTGTGAACTCCCCGATCATGGATGCGGTGCTGGATTCGTGCGAGACGAGGATTTTACTGCCAAACCCCAACGCGTTGAGCGAGAGCATGAAAGACCTTTACATGAGACATCTGGCGCTATCCGACCGTCAGGTGAGCATGATCGCGCACGCGGAGAAGAAACGGGAATACTACTACGCCTGCGAGACGACGCAGAGCCATCGTCTGTTCAGTCTGGCGCTCGGTCCGGTGGCGCTGGCGTTTACCGGCGCGAGCGGAAAAGAGGATTTGGCGGAAATTCGGGGGCTTGTTCGTGAACACGGGCAGTTATGGCCGGAGAAATGGCTGGAACAGCGTGCCCTCCGTGACTGGTCAACGGCGCTGCGACGCTTACGCGAAGAAAAATAAACGGGATTCTCAAGGGTCCACGACCCTTGAGCGAGGTTCGGGG
>JAITPZ010000023.1 GCA_031289165.1 Synergistaceae bacterium | reverse complement strand
CTGCCCGAATCAGGGTCGTATTAAGCGATGCCTGGGAAAACCGCCAAGACGTGCCAAAGGAAGACAGGCTTGCACGCCACTACTCACTGGCGGAGATAATGATGCGGCTTGGGACGTATCGCAAGACCCGCTTCTCAGACCCTACGGAGCTGTCATGTCCGCCCAGACCAAAGCCTAGCGAGCAATCTTCAGAGCCTTCAGGACTCAAACGGCAGGCTGACCTAGCTACACTTTGATGGGAATTTGAGCTCATAAAGATCCACCTTGCGTGGCCGTGTCTTCTTCTTTGTGGATTCCAGCTCCTGTGAGATTGCGACAAACTGTTCCCTGCTTACATCACTGCCATATGCCTGACGCACATTGATCCTCTCCCATCTGTGTATGCTTTGACCATTAATATACATCACAGATAGGAGTTTTTAGACAGGCTCTTAGCACCGGATGTGAAACGGAGGTAAAAGCGTATATCCGGGATGAAAACGGGATAGCGGCCGCTCGCTGGAAAGAGCTGATTAAAGCTCAGGGGGCGGAGATTGGCCGGCGCGTTCTCTCCGCCTCCCGAACTTTACGATCTTTGTAACATCCGGCATCCTGTTTCACTTTTCGCGTCGCCCTCGTCAGTCTGCGGCGACCTTTGGGGGGGTCGTTTCCTTCAAGGGGTTGAACTCCGCGTTCAGGATTGAGCGGAACTCCTCCAGGGACATGCTGCCGAGGTCGCCTCTGCTGCGCTCGCGCACCGCCACGACCTTCGTTTCGACCTCTCTGTCGCCGATGACGATCATGTAGGGAACCTTTTGGAGCTGCGCGTCCCTTATCCGCCTGCCCAGCTTCTCGTCCCGGTTGTCAATCTCGACCCGGAGCCCCCAGGATTTGAACGTCGCGGCCAGGTCGCGGACGTATGCCTCGTGCGACTCCGTCTTTTCGGGATTCTCGGGGGACGCGTTCCCCTGAGTCTGAATCGGGATCAGCTTCACCTGCACGGGCGCGATCCAGAACGGGAAGGCCCCGGCGTAGTTTTCGATCAGGATGCCGAGGAAGCGCTCGATGCTGCCGAGGACCGTGCGATGGAGCATGATGGGGCGATGCTCCTTTCCGTCGGCTCCGACGTAGGCCAGCTCGAAACGTTCCGGCATCTGGAAATCGAGCTGAATCGTGCCGCACTGCCAGGTTCTGCCGATGCAGTCCTCCAGGTGAAAGTCGATCTTTGGCCCATAGAACGCTCCGTCGCCCTCGTTGATGCGGTATTTCACCCCGGTGGACTCCAACGCGCCCTTCAGGGCGTCCTCCGCCACAGCCCACTGCTCGGCAGTGCCCATGGAGTTCTCCGGACGCGTCGACAGCTCGATATGATAGCTGAAGCCGAATACCTCTCTGTAGATGTAGTCGCACAGGTCCATGATGCCGACGACTTCCTTCCTGACCTGCTCGGGGGTGCAGTACAGGTGCGCGTCGTCCTGCGTGAAGCAGCGCACGCGCATCAGGCCGTGCAGGGCGCCGCTGCGCTCGTGGCGATGGACGATGCCCAGCTCCGCCATGCGAAGCGGCAGGTCGCGGTAACTGCGGATCTGGGTTCTGTAGACCAGCATCCCGCCCGGACAGTTCATCGGTTTCACGGCGAAGGGCTTTTCGTCAATCTCCGTAAAGTACATGTTTTCCTTGTAGTGATCCCAGTGTCCGGACTGCAGCCACAGGGAACGGTCCAGAATCAGAGGGGTCCGAATCTCCTCGTAGCCGCGCTTCATGTGCTCCTTCCTCCAGAAGTCCAGCAGCGTGTTGATGATCGCCATGCCCTTCGGATGGAAGAACGGGAATCCCTGCCCCTCGTCGTGAAGGCTGAAGAGGTCCAGTTCCCTGCCCAGTTTGCGATGGTCGCGCAGCTTCGCCTCCTCGATGCGTCGAAGGTGCTCCTTCAACGCGTCCGGAGCAGCGAAGGCGGTGCCGTAAATGCGGGTCAGCATCACGTTCTTTTCGTCTCCGCGCCAGTACGCGCCGGCGATGGAGAGAAGTTTGAAGTTCCGGAGACAGGAGGTATCCGGAACGTGAGGGCCGCGACACAGATCCACGTAGTCGCCCTGCCTGTAGAGCGACACTCCCGGAACGTCCAGCTCCGAAATCAGCTCGACCTTGTAGGTGTCGCCCCGTTCCCCGAAAAACTTCAGAGCCTCGTCCTTCGCCATTTCCACACGCTCGACCTTCAGGGCCGCGCCCGCGAGTTTCCGCATCTCCTCCTCGATCGCGGGGAGATCCTGATCCGTCAGGGTGACCGGCACGTCGATATCGTAGTAAAATCCGTCCTTAATGCAGGGGCCGATGCCGAACTTCGCGCCCGGCCAGAGCTTCTCGATCGCCTGCGCCATCAGGTGCGCGCAGGAGTGGCGCATGATGTCGAGCCCTTCCTCCGATTCCGCCGAAACGGCCTCGATGCGCCCTCCCCGCGAGAGCGCCCGTTCGAGGTCCAGCAGTTCCCCGTCCAGCTTCCCCGCCAGAACCTTCTTCACACCGGAGCCCTTCAAAAGCCCCAGCTCGGAAAGAACCTCGGACATCTTCACCGAGTCCGCCCGAAATTCACAGGATTTCCCGTCGCTTCCCTCAAACTTCACCATCTCCACCATCTCCTGAATTCAAAATATAAAACGCCCACGTCCTCTCACATATGGAGACGACGTGGGCGCACGTTTGTCGCGGTTCCACTCCATTTCCGAATCAAAACGATCCGGCACTCAAAGCCGCTGTAAGGGGCGGCTCCCCGACGTCTTATCCCGATTCGCGCGAACCCGGTTTCGACGCCCGCTCCGAGGGGGTATTCACTTCCGCGACGCGACGGAATTCTCAGCCGCGATCCCGTCTCTCTGTGCGCCACATATGTCGAAGCTACTCTTCCTCTTCATCGCGCGTATTCAATTATCGGAAAGGATAACACCGAATCGCCTTTCACACAAGAGTTGCGAGAGAGTTGCCCTCTCTCCGTGCCCTGTGTCCGCTACTTCACCCTGTAGACGCTGTCGAGCAGCGTCCCGTCGCGGTATTCCACGAGGGCGACGATGCGGTTTCGGTCGAACTCCGGGGCGTCGGGGACGCCGGTCAGTTTCTCCACCTCGGTCCTGAGGGCGCGGATATCCTTCACGGGCAGGCGCGCGTTTCGCGCGCACTCCAGAAGATCCTCCCGTTTGGGGTTGATGCAGATTCCACGCTCCGTGACGAAGGCGTCGACCGTCTCCCCCGGCGTGCAGACGGTCGTCACGCTCTCCTTAATGGTAGGGACTCCGCCGCGGAACGACGGCGCCGCGACCACGGCGAGCTTCGCGCCCGCGGCCGTGTCCGGATGGCCGCCGATGGCGCCCCTCAGAACGCCGTCATGCCCCGTCTGGACGTCGATGTTGAAGTCGAGGTCGATGTCCAGCGCCGCCAGGACCACGATGTCCAGGTTATGGGCGACGCAGCCCCTGTTGAAGGGGTTCGCGTAACAGGAGGCGTCGATTTCGATGTGGCTGGCGTTGCGCGTCATGGAGTCCGTCACCGATCTGTCGAAACTCTGAACGTCGAGCATTGCCTCGAAGTAACCCTGCTCCAGCATCTCGATCATGTACCCGGACATTCCGCCCAGTCCGAAACTTCCCCGGATCTTTTTCTCGGCCATGTAGTCCTTCACACAGGCCGCGACGGCGAGGCTGGCCCCGCCCGCCCCCACCTGAAAGGAACAGCCGTTCGTCAGAAGCCCGGAGGCCGCGATCAGGTCGAAGGCGTTGCGGGCGATGCGGAGATCCACGGGGTTACGGCTGATGCGGGCTGCGCCGGTGGCGATCTTCGAAGGGTCCCCGATGCTGTCGACGACGAGCACCTGGTCCACGAGATACTGCGGAATCGAGATTCGGGGATGCAGGGGATAATCCTCCAGGTTGTCGGTCACGGCGATCACGTGGCGCGCGTGACGCGCGTCCACCTGGGCGTACCCCAGCGAACCGCAGGCCGACCGCCCGGCGCTGCCCGTCATGTTGCCGTACCTGTCGCAGGCGGGAGCGGCGAGGAACGCCACGTCGATCTGAATATCCCCCTGCTCGATGGCGCGGACCCTTCCGCCGTGACTCCGCAGGATGACGGGAACGTCCAGCTCCCCGGCCGATATCGCCCGGCCTACCTCTCCGCGTGCCCCGGAGGAAAAGAGGCGGGAGACGAGGCCGCTGCGCATACAGTCGGCCACCATGTCGTGGCTGTCGGGAAGCGAGCTGGGGGCCAGAGCGAGATCCCTGAATCCCATCTCCGCAAGAGCCTGAAGAATTTTTGGAATGACCGCGTCTCCGTTGCGCAGATGGTGATGAAAGGAGATCGTCATCCCATTTTCGAGCCCCGATCTCTCTACGGCTTTTTTGATGTCGTCCGTCACCTTGTCGTGTCGCGGTTCCCTGAGCCGAAGGGGGAAACCGCCTTTCGCCGGGGCGGAGATTTGCCGCTCGAGGTACGCGAAGGGGGAAACGTAGGGGCCGTATTTTCTCAACCCCGGAACTTCGACGGGCACCGCCCGCGAAAGCGCGTTTTCGATTGTTCTGAGATTTTGTCCTGCGCTCACAGGTCTGCCTCCTCGTTTATTCCATAAAGATGGCCCAGTCGAATGAGGGTAAACGCGCGCACGACGATGGGCCCATCGACCATGCGCCCGTCGACGGAGATGACGCCTTTCCCCTCGCGCTCGGCACGCTCCGCGGCCTCGACGATGCGGAACGCCCGGCGAAGTTCCCGCGCGTCGGGACGCCACGCCTCGTGGATCGCGTCGATCTGCGCGGGGTGAATCGCGGCCTTTCCCGTAAAGCCCAGACGGGCCGCAAGCTCTGCCTCGCTCTTCAAGCCCTCCGCGTCATCGATGTCGGTCCACACCGTATCGAATACCATCAATCCCGCGGCCTTCGCCGCCATCACAATGCGCCCGCGGGCGTAGAAAAGCTCCGCACCGTCGCGCGTCTTCTGCACTCCCATGTCGGCGGTCAGGTCCTGGCCGCCGAGCGTAAGCGCCTCCACCCGCTCCGCGGCCCGCGCGATTTCGAAAGCGTGTTCGATGCCGTGAGCCGTCTCCAGCATCGCGTGGATCCGAACGCCGCCGGGCGGCATCCCCTGCTCCCGTTCGATGCGGCCGATGGCGGCGTCGGCGCGCTTCACGTCCTCCGGCGAGTGACACTTCGGAATGCGAACCGCCGCGGGGGCCGACGGGATGATCTCCTCCAGGTCCCTCTCAAAGTGGGGTGTGTCGGCGCCGTTGACGCGCACCGTCACGACAACGCCTCCAAAGTCGATCTCCCTCACAAAGTGCGCCACGAGACGCCGCGCCGCGTCCTTCTCCCGCTCGGCGACCGCGTCCTCGAGGTCAAGCAGCACGCTGTCCGCCCCAAACGCCGGAACGTGCTGCATCATCCCCGGATTGTTGCCGGGCATGTAGAGCATGGACCGGCAGGGATGCCCCTTTCCCGCTGCCTTCATTTCGGCTCTCCTGCCGGATCTTCTTTCAGATCTTCTTTCGAGGCGCGCTCGAACGCCGTCTCGATCCGCGCGCGCAACGTGACCTCGAGGGCGCCCCGATCCTGTATCTGAACCGACGCTCCGGGCGCGTAACGCTCCGCGATTTCCCTAACGATGCGCTCGGTTCTCCTTTTAAATATTGTCTCGTTCTGACCGCTGTACTCCAGGATACAGGTCTCGGCGGGCGAGACCACGACCATGCAGTCGGACGACTCCAGCGTCCCCGCCTGAGCTTTTTTGAACAGCACGACACCACCTCCGAAAATCGAAAAAACAAATCACGACGACTATCCGATGTTTCATTACAATACGCAAATTTAACCTCTTGACTCCAAAAGAGAATACTGTATTCTGTATGCAGAGTCAAGAATAATTCAGGGAAACTGATTCGGGAGATATTCGGTAGAGGCAGGCGGGGCGAAAATGGCGCAGATGATCGCGATAGAGGATGTCAAACCGATCAGGGAACTGGTGTACGAGTACCTGAAAAACGCGATAGGCTCCGGTGAAATTTCGAGCGGAGAGCGGCTGAACGAGTCCGAACTCGCCGTGAAGCTCAATGTGAGCCGCACGCCCATCCGCGAGGCCATACGGATGCTGGAGGCCGACGGGCTCGTCGAATCCCTTCCCAGGCGGGGGGTCGTCGTCCGTAACATCGACATCTCGGAGATCATCGAAATCTACATGATACGCCAGGCTCTCGAGGTCATGGTTTTTCGGTCCGCGGCGCTGCGGATCACGCCGGAGGAACTCGAAAAGGCCAGACGCTGTATTCAGGAGGCCGAGAGCCGCCTCACGGGAAAAAAATTGGAAGAGTACTTCCTCATCAACGAGCTTTTTACAAACACCATCGTCGAGGCGGGACGCCTGCCGAGGGTCAAACAGCTGATCGCCAGCTACCGCGACCAGCTCCGTCGTTACCGCAAGGTCACTCTCTCGGACCCCGGGCGTCAGCAGGAAGTGATCCGCCAGCACTCCGAGATTCTGGGCGCCATAGAGGCCAGGGAAATCGAACGGGTGGGCGCTCTCGTGTTCGAACACCTCGAAGGGGCGCTGGAGGTCTGCAAGCGATACCGAAGCGCACATGTTTCAGATTGATTCGTTTGTTTTTCAAAACCCCAAACGGGTTATATCTCAAGGAGGGAAAAAGGATGTTCAGGAAATTGGCAGTTGCGGCGTTATTGACGGCGGTTTTCGCGAGTTCGGCATTGGCGGCCTTTCCGAGCAGGAATTTCGAGTGTATCGCGCCGGCGGGCCCCGGAGGCGGGTGGGACACCACCATGCGCATGGTGGCGAGAGTGCTTACGGAGAAGGGAATCATCAGCAGGGCCATGCCCGTCATCAACAAGCCGGGCGGCGGCGGCGGCGTGGCGCTGGCCTACATCAACGCCAAAAAGGACCCCCACACGATCACGGTCTACTCCCCTCCCCTGTTGCTCATCAACCTCACGGGACAGACCGAGCTGAGCTACAAAAACGTGACGCCTCTCGCTATGCTCATCAACGACTTCGGGGCCTTCGCCGTGCCTGATGACTCTCCCTACAAGACCATCGGCGATCTGTTCGACGCCCTGAAAAAGGATCCGAAGAGCGTCAAACTCGGCGGGACCTCTTCCCCCGGCAGCATGGATCACATTCAGTTCCTGCACGCAGCCAAGGCGGCCGGCGTCGAAGTTAAGGACATCCCCTACATCGCCTTCCAGGGCGGCGAGGCGCTGGCGGCACTTCTGGGCGGACACATAGACGTCTACACCACCGGCATGGCCGAGGTCGTCGGCCCTCTGGAGGCCGGAGACGTCCGCGTGCTGGCGCTGACCTCGCCCGAGCGCATCAAAGAGGGCCCGCTCGCTCAGGTTCCCACCCTCATAGAGCAGGGCGTGAACGCGACCTTCGTCAACTGGCGCGGTATTTTCGGCGTTCCCAATATGTCGGAAGAGGCGCGCTCCTTCATGGAAAACGCCCTCAGGCAGATGAGCGAGACCCCGGAGTGGGCGGAAATTTGCACGCGCAACGGCTGGACTCAGGTATTCATGGGCTCGTCCGACTTCGCCGCGTTCCTCGAAAAGACGAACGAGGAGTACAAGAGCCTGCTGGAGGCCATCGGTCTTTATCAGCAGGCGCAATAAGACAGCGGAATTTTGCTGATTTCGGCTCCCTCCTCTCCTGCGGGGGAGTCTTTTTATATCCCTCATCCTGCTTTATACGCAAAAATCCTATTCGCTTTTAAGAGGTGAACAATGCCTATGAGAAGAGATGCCACGGTCGGGCTGTTCAGCGTCATTCTGGGAACCCTTTACGGCGCAGAGACCCTTCAGATTAGAAACGCAACTATAGGAAACCCCTGGGCGCCCCGCGTTTTTCCGCTGGGAATCAGCTTTTTTCTGATCGCCCTTGGTGTCGCCACTTTGGCGATCGACAGAAAAAAGACGGCGGGACACGCGGAAGCCAAACCGAAGCCCCGGGATCCGGGCTGTATCAAACTCATCGTGGGCACCGTCGTCCTTTGCGGGGCGTACGGATTCGCCTTCGAGCCCTTTGGATACATCGTCTCCACGCTCGCCTTCATGTTTCTCCTTCTGACCCTGGTCAACGAGCCCAAACGCTGGGTTTCCAACATCGTCATCACCCTGGTTTTCACGTTTGCGCTCTGGGGCACGTTCGTTTACGTGTTCGACATCATGCTGCCCTCCTTCAACATGGAGGAGATCGGCGGTTGGGTCTCGTGGATTTCGGGAGGGGGAGTATAACATGGACACCAGCGTGATCAGCAACCTCATGTTTGGTTTTTCCGTCGCGATGAAGTGGCAGAACTTCGGAATGATGATCGTCGGCTCCGCGCTCGGAACCGTTCTGGGGATGCTGCCCGGCCTCGGGCCCTCCACGGGCATCGCCCTTCTGCTGCCGCTCACTTTCGTCATGCCGGCGGAGATGGCGCTTATCACCATGTGCGCCGTCTATTACGGGGCCATGTTCGGCGGCTCCCGCAGCTCGATACTACTCAACATCCCCGGCGACGGCGCCGCAGTCGCCTCCTGCTTCGACGGCTACCCCATGGCCCAACAGGGGCGGGCGGAGGCCGCGCTGGCCATCTCCGCCATCGCCTCCTTCATCGGCGGGCTGATCTCCTGCGTGGCCTTCGTCGCCATCGCCGTCCCCGTCGCGCGCTTCGCGCTCCGCTTCGGCCCGCCCGAGTACTTCGTGCTGATGATCTTCGCGCTCGCCGCGACGGCCGCCATCTCGAAGGAGGCGCTTCTCAGGGGGCTCATCTCCATGTTCATCGGGCTCGCGCTCACGACCGTCGGCATCGACCTTCAGAGCGGCGTCCAGCGGTTCACCTTCGGGACGGTAGAGCTTCAGAGCGGCATCGACTTCGTGGTCGTCATCATCGGGGTCTACGGCCTGGGAGAGATTCTGCACGAATACCAGACCCTCCGCACGAAGGGCGAGGCGCACGTTCAGAAAAAGTTCGGGCGCATCTGGATCTCCTGGGAGGACTGGAGGCGCTGCTGGCTGCCCATGCTGCGCCAGACGCCCATCGGTTTTTTCATCGGGGTGCTTCCCGGAGCGGGCGGAACCATCGCCGCGATGATGTCCTACAATAACGAAAAGCAGCTCTCCAAACACCCCGAGGAGTTCGGCAGGGGAGCCATCGAGGGGCTTGCCGCGCCCGAGGCCGCGAACAACGCCTGCTCCATCGGCGCGATGATCCCCATGTTCACGCTGGGGGTTCCCGGCTCGGGCACCACGGCCGTCATGCTGGGGGCCCTGATGATCTACGGACTCCAGCCCGGCCCGCTCCTGTTCCAGCACAACCCGGAGATCGCGTGGGGCGTCATCGCCTCCCTCTTCCTCGCCAACGTCATCTGCGCGATCATCAACATCCCTCTGGCGGGTCTTCTGGTTCGAGTGCTCGCCGTCCCCCCGCGGGTGCTGTATCCGCTCGTCATCGGAATGGCGTTCCTCGGCGTCTACACGATCAACTACAGCGCGTCCGAGTTCGTTCTGCTGACGCTCCTGGGGCTTCTGGGATACTTCATGAAGTGCTATAAAATCCCGACGGCCCCGCTGATTCTGGCGGTTGTGGTCGGGGCGTCCATGGAGCAGTCGTTCCGTCAGGCGCTTTTAATGAGTGACGGCAGCGGAGCGATATTCTTCCGTTCCTCCATCTGCAACGTGCTGTGGCTGCTCGCGGTGCTCTCCATCGCCTGGCCCTTCATCTCGGACTGGAGGCAAAAGAAGAAAAGCGCCGCCGCGGACGCGTAGGTCCCTCATGTACGTCGAACGCCTTCTTCGCTCCCCGTCGGACCTCGCGCAGAGAGGCGAACTCCTCGCCTCCCGTGGACTTTCCGTTCCGGGGGGCGAGGACGTTGTTCTGGGGCTGTTCGAAGACTCGCCCCCCTCCGATGAGCGGCTCGTCGCCACGGGGTCGCTGGTCGGGCGCACCCTCCAGGGCGTCGCCGTAAGGGAGGAGCTCGAAGGGCAGGGCCTGACCGCGGAACTCCTGACCCTGCTGCTCCGATACGCCGCCGACGCGGGGATATGGCATCTTTTTCTTTTCACCAAACCCTCGGATGCGTCCCGTTTCGCTTCCCTGGGATTTCGCCCCGTAGCCGCGACGGAGTCCTCCGCCCTGCTGGAGTGGGGAAAGCCGGGAGCGGAAGAATTTTTGGACAACCTGACGCGACGCGCGGCGGGACATTCCCAAAGCGCCTCCGGCCAAAATATCTCCGGCGTCGTCGTCAACTGCAACCCCTTCACGCTGGGGCACCGATACCTCATCGAAAGGGCGTCCTCCGCAAGCGAGCGGCTCTATGTCATCGTGGTCGAGGAGGACCGCTCGGAATTTCCCTTCGAGGCCCGCTTTCGCCTCGTTCGCGAGGGCCTCTCGGACCTCGGCAACGTGGTGATTCTCAGGGGGGGAGATTACGCCGTCTCTTCCGCGACCTTTCCCTCTTATTTCACGCACGAAAAAGAACTCGCCTCCGTCCACGCGACGCTGGACCTGACGATCTTCGCGACCCGCATCGCCCCCGCGCTCTCCGTAACGAAGCGCTTCGTGGGAACCGAGCCCCTTTCCCCCGTCACGAACGTCTACAACGAGACGATGAAACGCCTTCTTCCTCGACACGGCATAGCGGTCGAGGAGTTGGAACGCGTTCGGATCGACGGCGCGCCCGTCAGCGCATCCCGCGTTCGCGCCCTCCTCGGAGAGGGGAAAATCGAGAGCGTCCGCAAACTCGTCCCTGTCACAACCTGGCGCTGGCTCGACTCCCCCGAGGCCGCGCCGGTTCTGGAGCGCCTGCGATTCATTGGTCGTCTGAAAACTGGACAGGCTTGGGCGTAGTCTGAAACAGCTTATCTCCCTTACGGAAGATTTGAAAAAACGCGGTGTACACTTCCGAAGTCTCACGGATAGCATCGACACCCATACGACAGCCGGACGCTTTTTCTTTCACGTTATGGCCAGTTTAGCCGAAATGGAGTGTGAACTGATCGTTGAGAGAACACAGGCAGGGCTCAGAGCAGCCAAAGCAATAGGACGCATCGGAGGCCGAAAACGTCTTATGACCGACAGCAAAATAGCTTCCGCAAAAAAGCTCCCTGCCAGTGGTGTCCCCGCGCGAGAAATTGCGGCAAATCCCGGAGTGTCGCTGCCCACTCTTTACCGCTGGATCCCCGCTTCCTGATTCTCAGTGACAGGA
>JAITPZ010000143.1 GCA_031289165.1 Synergistaceae bacterium | reverse complement strand
CCTTGATCAGCACGTTGGCCTGCAGGACGGACTCATACTCCCGAAGCGAGGTCTCGACTCTGGCGATCCAGTCCGAGAGGCGCTGATCCCGCGAAATAGCGTAGCTCTTGCGGTAAGCCTCAAGGGCGTCCCTGTATTTTCCCTGCTTGTAAAGGGCGTGTCCCTCCTGTAGAAGGCGCATCGCGTCCGCCCGGGTTCCTATTCCAAAGTCCTCCGGGGTGCGCACCTGTGCCGAGGACGCCGTCACGGTCTTTTCCAGAGAGGAGATCAGCCCCGCCAGCTCGTTGTCCGGCCACAGGGCCTGGCTTTCCTTATAACGCACCAGCGCCTCGGAGTTCTGGCTCTTCTTCTGGAAGTCGGATCCCTCCCGGCGCAGCGCCGCCGCCCGGGTCCTGCGCTCTCTGATGGTGTCCTCGAGATCCCTTACGTGGTTCTCCAGATCCGCGTCCGCCTCGAGTTTCAGGCTGTCCCTGTACTTTTCCGTGGCCTCCAGGAAGCGGCCGTTCGTCTCGAGGGTCTGGGCTTCGCTCGCGAGGGCGTTTGCCTGCGCTATGGAGGAGAGGCGCTTTTCGATGCGGTCGGCGCGCTGGGCCACGGCGTCATCGGGCATCAGGGTCATGGTCTCCCTGTAGTATTTCAGGGCGTCCTCGAAAAGGTTTTCCTGGTCGTACGCCGCGGCGGTGTCCTTCACCCATTCCGCCTGCTGACGTCGAACGCGCAGCGCGTCGATTTCCGTCTCCAGTTCCTTTATTCTGCCCTTGATCTCATCCATGGACCAGGCGGCGTAGGCGCGACGATAGGACCTCAGGGCATCGGTGAGCTTCTGCTCGTCGCGCAGCGCTTCGGCGTCGGAGCTGAACTTCCTCGATCGCTCCACGCGGGCGAAGTTAGCGTCCATCATTCGGAGTCCCTCGGTAATTTCGAGGGTCTCGGGGTCGCTTTCCGTTGCCTCCCGGGCGCGCTGAATGGCGTTGTCGTAGTTTTTCGCCTCCCACATGCCCAGCGCCTCGGTCCATTCTCCCCAGGCCCTCTTGCGGCGTATGGAGTCGTCGACCAGAGAACGGGCGATGGGAACGTTGACGCTTTTCTCTCCCCGTCCCAGTACCGTTCCGGTTGAGGTCGAGATGACGACGGAGATCACCGCGTCGCCGATCTCGTTGCGCACCACGGTGACCTCGCTCTGATTCTCGCCGTCGCGAACGGCGGTCGAGGCGTCGGTGCTCCAGTGGGACTGAAACTCGTTTTTGAACTCGGGGTTCAGGACTGTCCTGAACCGCATAGGCTCGCCGGCAATCAGGCCGTTGGCGGGGACGTCCTGCTTTTTGCTGGCATCCCAGAGCATAAAGGGATCGGGGTCGATCATGATGATATCGACGGCGAACTCTCTGGCCTTCAGCGAGACGCTGGCGGAGCCCAAAAGGTTGCCGCCCGCGCCGATCGCGGAGACGGTCGCGGAGATCGGCTCGGTGTCGGTCGGCGTGAAACGGCACTCCAGCCCGCCTCTGCGAAGGTAAATCGGCTTTGCGTTCCCCTCGAAGGACCATTCATAGGCGGCCCCTTCCGCCTCAGCCGCCTCGCCGGCCAGCGACAGAGCCACCTCGCAGCCGATGTAGGCCTCCTGCTGCTGTTCCAGGCGCAGAACGTCAGCGCCCTCGGCGGTTCCGCCCGCGATCAGTACACCCGCGATCAGCACCGGCAGCAGGTACGAGCGCAGTTTATTTATCATCCGACGATCTATCCGGCTCGATCTTCGTCTCAGTTTGTTTTGCACGGAACTATTCCCCCTCAGATTTTGATTCTCATTTGAATCCCCCCGACAGTTCGGGGAGACCACCAGGATTTTACGATATTTCGAACGGAAAATCCATTTCCGTGTGGTAAAGTATGAGCGTCGATTCAGATGGCTGACGGGTCAATATATCAGAGAAGTGGGATTGCCGGGTCATTTCGAGTGACGGCCGATCAGTTACGGGGATTCAGCGCGACTGTCCGAGCCCATTCGGTCCGGGGAATCAATATGATTATGGAGGGTTTGCAAATTGTCCTCTGAAATTTCGTCAAAAAAGTTTTCGTCAAAAATGAACGAAACGGGCAGGCGCATTTACGAACTGATGCTCGAACTCGTCGCCATTCCAAGCGTCACGGGCTCGGACGGTGGAGAGAACGAGTGCGCGCGTTTCATTCACGACCGGCTTTCGCGGTGGGATTATTTTGTCCGGAACCCGTCGGACCTCCGCTTCGTCGACGCGATGGACGACCCGCTCGGCCGGATGTCCGTGTGCGCGCTGGTGCGCGCCGGGCGCCCCACGAAGAATACGGTAATTCTGCTGGGGCATTTCGACGTGGTGGACGCCGAGGTCTGCGGGCCGTTGCGCCCCTGGGCGTTCGATCCCGAGGAGTACACGAGACGCATTGGTGAGCTTCGCCTCTCCGGAGAGGCGAAGGCGGACCTGGAGTCCGGGAACTACCTCTTCGGCAGAGGGGTCTCCGATATGAAGACAGGCCTTGCCGCGGGCATGTGCCTTCTGGAGGAACACGCGGCCCGAAGCGCGGAGGCGGAGTGGAACTTCATGTTGCTGTGCGCCCCCGACGAGGAGGGGGATTCCGTCGGGATGAGGGGCGCCATCTCTCTTCTGGCACGGCTGCAGGAGGAAGATGGGCTCGACTTTCTGGCCTGCATCAACACCGAACCCGTTTTCGAGTCCTCCGGTCCGGCCCTCTTTTACGGGACTGTTGGCAAGATCATGCCCGTGTTTCTCTGCGTAGGGCGCGAAACCCACGTCGGGGAGTACTACGAGGGACTGAATTCCACGCTCGTCGCGTCCTTTCTCAACGTCTCGCTGGACGGGAGCGAGGACACGGTGGAACGCCGCGGCGCCCGGATCCTTCAGCCCTGGAGCTGCCTGCGTATGCGCGACATGCGGACCCATTACACGGTGACGCTTCCCGAACGCACCGCTCTTTACTACAACTGCCTGACCCTGGAGAAAACGCCGGCTTCGGTGCTGGAGTTCATGAAAGGAAAAGCGGAAAAGGCCCTTCGTGCCGCGCTGGCGCACGTGGGGCGCGAGGACTGGACGCCTCGCGTGCTTACTGTGGAGGAACTTCTGAACCGGGCGGCGGCGGCTCTCGCGGGCTCGCCCGGAGGTTCGATTTCCTCCCGGGATTCGGCAGCGCTTCAGGGGCTGAGGGAGCGCCTTTTTCAGGAGATCCCGCTTTCGGCGTCCGACGCGCGCGAGCGCGGCATCGAGTTTTTGTCCGGGGCGTTGGACCTCGCGGGAGAAAAGGGTCCTCTCGTTGTCGTGGGGTTTGTCCCCCCGTTCTATCCGCCGCGCAGCAACGGCAGCAGAAATCCGCACGAGCGGGCGGTGCGGGAGGCGGCCGCCGTCATCCGGGGCGAACTGGAGGGGTTGGGGTTCGCGCTTAAGGAAGTGGAAATATTCCAGGGCATCACCGACCTGAGCTACACGGGTTTCGAGGGGCGCGTCGAGGATCTCGCCCCTCTGGCGGCCAACTTCCCCCTGTGGGGACGCGGGTACGGCCTGCCGCTGGAGGACCTGCAAAAGATCGACATTCCGCCGGTCATTCTGGGGCCCATCGGCAGGGACGCCCATAAAATTACAGAAAGGGTGGAGCTGAACTACTCCTTCAACGTCCTTCCGTCGATTCTGAGGACGTTCATCTCCTCGATCGTTCGCTGTCACGACCCAAAAGGGGGCAATTCAGCTTCCTGAATCGCGCCTGAATTAAAATTTTTTGTTTTGATTCTCTCTCTTTGCGTAAAATCGATTATGCGTTACAATAGGGACGCTGTTAGCAGGGTTCCATTTTTTCGGAGGTGACAGGGGGATGCGGCTTCTAACCCGATCTGATTTCGATGGTCTGATGTGTGCCGTTCTGCTCAAGGAACTGGATCTTTTCGAGGAAAAAAAATTTGTACATCCCAAAGATATTCAGGATGGCCTTATCGCCGTCGCGGATAGCGATATTCTGGTGAATATCCCCTACGCTCCGGGATGCGGAATGTGGTTCGATCATCACACCAGCGAGGATGCCAGAAAGTTGATGTACCAGTATAAATATGTAGGGGCTTCCTGGCCAGCCCCAAGCTGCGCTCGCGTCATCTACGAATATTACGGCGGGGCGAAGGGGAAACTCGCGCGGTTCAAGGATATGGTAATGGAGGCGGATAAATGCGACTCCGCTCACTTTACCCGCGAAGAGGTGCTGAACCCCAACGGGATGGTGTTGCTTTCCTTTATTATGGATCCCCGCACGGGCTTCGGGCGGTACAGAGATTTTCGCATCTCCAACTATCAGCTCATGGACTGCCTGATCGATCACCTCCGAACGATGGACGTCGAGGAGATTATGCAGCTTGAGGACCTGCAGGAGCGGGTGCGTCTTTATGACGAGCACAGAGACCCCTTCCTCAAAATGATGCAGGATAATTCCTGGGTCGATGGGGCCGCCGTCATTACGGATCTGCGCGGGATTGAGGAGACCTACGTGGGCAACCGCCACGTAATTTACGCCCTCTTCCCCGACCAGAACGTCTCGGTGCGCGTTTTCGACGGGCGCGAGAAGCAGTTCTGCGTCTTTTCCGTGGGCTACAGCATCCTGAACCGCACCGCGACGGTGGACGTCGGTAAGCTGATGCTGAAGTACGGAGGAGGTGGACATCGCAGGGTGGGAACCTGTCAGGTTGCCTACGCCGATGTCGATCGCATCATGAAGGAGATCGTGGAGGAAATTAACGCCCGCAACTGGCAGATGCTGAACATCGCGGGCTTCGAGGAGTTTTAGGTTTCGCTCGAGGTTTCAAAAAAGTTTCAGATCCCGGAAATTTATCGAACGCCAACGGCACGGAGAGATTGGGCGACCCGATGGGGAGCTCGCTCTTTGTGCCGTTTTATTTTGTATGGTGAGAGAACGATGGGGCAGAACGATTCCCGGTCGGAACGTTCTCATCGAACAGTCTACTGTCGATACCTCTCCACGATGGCCTTCAGGACGTCGGCCGCTCCGGTCGCCGCGGCGATCACCTCCGGATCGAAGTGAGCGCCCGCGCTCTTTATTAATTCCGCAAGGGCGTCATCGAAGCTCCACGCCGTTTTGTAGGACCGAGAAAACGCCAGCGCGTCCAGGACGTCGGCCGCCGACGTTATTCGAGCGTGCAGCGGAATGGCCTCACCGGCCAGAGAGGGGACGCTCGGGTCGCCCGTGTAGCCCTGCCCGTCCCACCTCTGGTGGTGGTGCAGCGTGATGTCGTACGCCATCCGCTCGAGCCTCGACTCGGCGGCGGAGTATATTGACGCGCCCCGGGAGCAATGGGTCTTCATGATCTCGTACTCCTCGTCGGTCAGCTTTCCCGCCTTTTTCAGTATGGCGTCCGGTACGGAGACCTTGCCGATGTCGTGGAGCATCGCCGCGAGCCGCAGCGAGTCCATCTCGATTTTCGTCTCCTCCGGGTCCATGTTTCTGTTCTGTGCCCATTTGTGGTAGATCTCGGCCGCGAACGCGCCGACGCGATGCACGTGGAGGGCTGTTTCGAGGGGGTCGTGGAGGTTCGACATCCTGAGCATGGAGTCCAGCAGCCGGCGCGTCATGATCGACCGTGTCAGGCAGGGCATGGTCTGCCCGGCGAGAAGGTCGGCGTACCTCACGTCCGCGTCCTCGAAAGGTTTGACCTTCCTCCCGCTCATGCAGTTGACGAGCTGCAGCACGGCGATCACCGCGCCCATCGCGCCGGATATCGGCACCGTCAGGACGGAGGTCGTTCTGTAGCCCGACGCGTCGTCGAAGGAGCGGTTGAACGAACAGGGGAGGCCCTTCGGCAGGTTCTCCACGTCCCGAATGTTGAGGGGCTTCCGCTCCAGCGCGACGTAACCGCTGATCGACGTGTCGTCCATCGGGAGCTCCATGTCGATGTAGTGATTCTTCCGCGAGTTGTCGGTAAAGAGGGTGTCATTCTGCACGTACGCGAACCTGAGCCCGTTCTCCGTCACGAGGTAGAATGTGCCGCCGTCGGCGTGGGTGGCGTCTCGCGCTTCCGTCAGCATCGTCTCGATGACCGTTCCGATATCCTCGAACCGGTTGACGTAGCGCGCGAACGAAAGCAGCCTCTTTGAGATGCCGGACTCCCGGGTTCTGTCCCTGTCCGTCCATGAAATCCCGCCCTCCGCCAGCCAGGGAAGCCTTCTGTTCAGGACGGGCATTTTCAACTGGCTGCGCAGAGAAGAATACAAATCAGAAGAACGCGGATCGCCCTCCGCCTCGCGGTACCTGTCGAACGAGCGAACGATCATCGGGAAGAAGTGCTCGGTCAGCAACAGGACATACCCCAGCATCCAGTCCTCGAACGGTGCCGTTTCCCCATCATCGTTCCTGTGGTTGATCAGCTGGAGCACTCCGGCCGTCCTTCCGGCGTCGTCCGGTATCGGCGAGGTCAGGACGGATCCGGTTCGATACCCGCTCGCCCTGTCGTACTCGTCGTTGAACCTGAACGGCGCGTCGGGCGCGATTCGACGAACGTCCTTTACCATCAGCGGTTTTTTCGTGGCGGCCACGTACCCGCATATGGAATTTTCGTCGATCCCGAGGGTCCTGCCCAGATAGATGCTTTCCCCTGACGCGGACAGCATCCGCCCGCTGGTTTCGAGCGCCTCGTTCTGCGCGTGGATGAAGCGCAGAACGTCTCCGTCGGCCACATAAATCGAGGCGCCGTCCGACGATGTGACGGAACGCAGCTCGGTAAGAAGGTCGGCGATGAGGTCGTCGAGCCCATGCGACAACGACCCGATGAAAGACCTGAGCCGGGCCGTCAGCTCGGGATCGTCCGTGAGCCGCCTGTATTCCTCGAAAAAATCCCCCGCGCGAATCTCCTCACCCGTCTCGTCCATCGTCGTCCGCCTTCACTGTTGGAATGTCCCCGCA
>JAITPZ010000260.1 GCA_031289165.1 Synergistaceae bacterium | reverse complement strand
TCCATTCGTTGATCAGACTGCGCACCTTCATCAGTGTCCCCATGTGGACCAAAATGAACGGCATGACGAACGCGAAGTAGGGATCCAGCGCCGTGGTCTTAAAAATGTCTTTCGGCAGTCCAAGCCAGAACGCAAAGAGGAAAATCGCGCCCGTGACGAAAATCATGGAGAAAACGGCCTTCGTTTTGTTCGACGCGTAGTCGCCTATCGCGTAGGCCAAAACAACGACGACCAGCAACCCCGTCCCGATATCCGCTCCATTGCTCACCTTGAAGAATTGTAACACTTCCACCTGTAACATCTCCCTTACAAAAAAGTAATATTGCGTAATTCTAGCACGTTTGGGTGATTTGGAAAGCAGGGCCCCAAAATGGAAAATTTTCGGCTGTTTGTCGCCGATAAATTGAACGCAGGCAAAAAAATTCTCTCAAAAATCTACTGCCGAAGATTATCATCGGAATGAGTCTTTTTTAATACATATGGGTATACTCAGTTACCTTCAACGATTCAGGATTTGTTTTACGCGTCATGGAAAAATCAAATGGAAGGATCATATGAGAACAGGCTTTCGGAAAATGCGGATTGACCTTCCGTTTCGTTCGTGCTGAGATAGTTTCAGGATTCAATACGGGGGTTTTTCCGTGACGGAGCTTTCCGAGCGGAATTTTTCAGGTCGTTTTCTGCCCGAAAGCCGAGGTATTGTCATGCATCAACCGGAACGCATGGGCGCCGAGCCCATACCGAAACTGATCGTCACCTTCGCGTTGCCTTCCATAACGGGAATGCTGGCCAATGCGCTTTACAACATCGTGGACCGCATATTCGTCGGGCGTCTCGTCGGACCGGGCGCGCTGGCGGCCATCAGCATCTGTTTCCCCTTCATGCTCTTTCTGATGGCGCTCTGTCTTCTTTTCGGCGTGGGCGCGGCCCCGCTGATGACCATTGCGCTGGGGGAGAAAGACAGCGCGCGGGCCGAGCGAGTGATGGGCAACGCGACCGTTGCCGTCCTCGCGATGGCTGTGATGATCACGACGGCGGGGCATCTTTCGATCGACGGGCTTCTTCGCATCAGCGGCGCCAGTGAGGCGCTGCTCCCTCAGGCGCGCGAATACATGCGGATCATCCTGTGGGGCGTGCCCTTTTCGGTCACGGCCTTCACTCTGAACTTCTGCATCCGGGCGGAAGGGCGTCCGGCGTTTGCCATGGGAACTCAGGTTCTGGGGGCGCTCGGCAATATCGTTCTGGACGCCGTTTTCATTGGCGACATGCGCATGGGCATCGCCGGGGCGGCGTGGGGGACGATCATTTCACAGGCGCTGGCCGCCCTCTGGGCGGGATCCTTTTAT
Source organism: Synergistaceae bacterium (assembly GCA_031289165.1). Taxonomy (GTDB): domain Bacteria; phylum Synergistota; class Synergistia; order Synergistales; family Aminobacteriaceae; genus JAISSA01. The sequence continues at coordinate 1,708 of JAITPZ010000260.1, read as the reverse complement.
TTCAGACGCAGGGGAGTGCTGCGTTTTCGCCCCGCCAACCTGATTCCCCGCCCCGCTTTGCTGCTCCGCATCGTCTCTCTGGGACTTTCGCCCTGCATGGCGGAGCTTTCCTTCACGCTCTTCTTCATCCTTTTCAACCACGCCCTGCACGCCTGCGGAGGGGACATCGCCGTGTCCGCGATGGGGGCCTTCATGGGCTGGGACTCGCTTCTGTTTCTTCCCGTGATCGGAATGGGGGAGGCGGTGCAGACGATTTTCGCCTACAATTGGGGGGCGCATCTTTTCGGTCGTGTCCTCGAGGCGCTCAAGTGGGCCCTCGCGATGGCCTCCTCCTACTTCCTCGTCAGCGCCGTGACCGTGTACTTTCTTGCGGAACGGATGCTCCTTCTGTTTACGAACGACGCCGAACTCCTGAGAATCGCGGCGGCGGGGGCGCGGATATCTTACGCCGGGGTTCAGTTTGTGGGCATCGCCCTGATCGTCACGAGTTTCTTCCAGGGGCTCGGCAGGGCCGCGATCTGCCTGACGTTGAGCCTTGCCCGTCAGCTCGTACTCCTGATCCCCGCCATCCTGATTCTACCCAAACTTTTCGGCCTGACGGGAGTCTGGAGCTGCTTCCCTGCGGTGGACGCGGGTGGAGGACTCCTCGCGCTCTTTTTCCTCCTGAGGGAATATCGGCGCATGGGATTGAAGGACCTGGACGGAAAAAATCCGGACGCGAAGATCTGAAATATGAAAGATTTGGAAGTTCATCATCGGCGGTGACTCCCGTTATAAAACATAAGCTATAATTGGATCGGCGTTTGAAAGCGACGCGTGTGTTCGTGCGCGCTCTCTGTCGATGTGGAGCGGCGCGGGGAAAATGAAGAATCCTTCAGGGAGGGACAGCGATGAAGAATTTTACCTGGTGGAACCCCACGATCGTGATCTTCGGATCGGGGACGATACCGCAGATTGCCGATCAGCTCTCCGCCGTCGGGGCGAAAAGCGCTCTTCTGGTCTACGGCGGTAAGGCGATATTTAAAAATGGGGTCTACGGGCAGGTTTCGGAGGCTCTGACGAAAAAGGGCATTGCCTTTCCCGAGCTGGGAGGGGTGAAGCCCAATCCGGGGATAGACAAGGTGCGTGAGGGCGTGGCGCGGGTCAGGGCGTCCATGGTCGATGCCGTCGTCCCGATTGGAGGCGGCAGTGTTTTCGACACGGCCAAGGCCATCGCGGCGGGGGCCTTTTATCCCGGGGACGTCTGGGATCTGTTCGAGGGAAAGGCGTCGGAGTTGACGCAGGCGCTGCCTCTTTTCGGCGTCCTGACCGCCTCGGCCACGGCCAGCGAGGTCAACAGCATCTCGGTCGTTTCGAACCCCGAAAGGCAGTCGAAGACCTCGTTCTCGAGCCCCTTCGTGTATCCGCGCGTTTCCATCATCGACCCCTCGGTGCAGGCCTCTCTGCCGGAGTCGCAGACGGTCAACGGCGGCGTCGATATTATGGCTCACGTTATGGAGCGCCTTTTCGACGGAGCGGAGAACGTGGAACTCATGGACGAGCAGGGCTACGCCGTCATTCGCTGCATGATGGAGCTGATCCCGGAGCTTCGGAGAAATCCCGACAACTACGACGCGCGTTCCCAGTACGCCTGGGCGGCGTCTTTGGGGCACAACGGCTCGTTTTCCTGCGGCCGCGGCGAGCGAGGCGATTTTTCCTCGCACAAACT